>NZ_NKUH01000088.1:0-50655 GCF_009192895.1 Xanthomonas sp. LMG 12460
GGAGCGCCTGCCGGGTCCGCCGGGCTCAGGAACACGGGGGTCGAATAGGGCAGCAGCAAGGGTGGGGCCGGCGTGGCGGGCGCCGGTGCGGCCGGGTCGGCTGGGGCGGGGCGTTCCTCCAGCACCAGGCGGTAGGCGCTTTCCTCGGCGCTGGCCGGTCCGGGACGCACCAGCCGCAGCAGTTGCCGCCCCTGCGCCGGGATGTCGATCGACTGCGGGCTGGCGCGGATCTCGTCGGTGCTCTCCAGGTCGTCCATCCCGTCGGTCTGCCGCCAGCGGTACACCGTGACCTGCGCCTGCCAATGGCGGTCCTGGGTATTGCTCAGCCAGATGTCGGTGCTGGTCTCGCCGGGGGCCAGTTGCACCAGGGTCGGGCTGATCCGGACCCCGGCCGCGCCGGCACTGCCGGCCAGCGCCAGCAGCAGCGTTGGCAGCAAGCGCGCGCGCGCGCTGCGGGCGCGGCCCACTAGAACGCGACCGTGGCGTAGCCCGCCGACGTGCGCGGCGTGATGCCGGCGGCGGGCAGGCTCAAGGCCAACGCCATGCCGGCGCCGGGCGCGGGTGTGCCGTCGATGCTGACCTGGTAGGCCAGCGGGCGGTTGCAGGCGACCGTCGGCAGTGCCCCGGGTTGCGGACGCGCCGGGGCGCCGATCTCGCAACTGCGTTCGATACGGATACCGATCCGCAACATCGCGCCGCCGGTGCCGACGGCGGGTTGCGCCGCCGCGTCGACGCCGGCCACGCACAGGCTCGCCAGCAGCAGCGGTCGCAGGAACGGCGCAGTCATCGAGCGGAACTCCGGGGAGGACACAGCCAATAGCGGCCCTCGCCACGACAACTTGACCGGCACGCTGGCGCCGTTCAGGCCTCAGTAGGTGACGGTGACCTTGACCACGTCGCTGTAGCTGCCCGGGGCGGGCGTCTGCCGGGCCGGGACCTGCCCGTACAGGGTCAGCGCCTGTGCGCTGCCGGTCCCGGTACCGGTCTGGGTATCGGTATTCAGGGTGCTGCCCCAGCGTTGGGTGCGCGCAGCGTCGCGGTACAGCTCATAGGTCAGGTACTGGCCGCTGGCGCTGCGCATGCGGCGCACGTTGCCGCTGGCGTTCTGGCCATTGTCCAGGCTCACCTGCCAGGCGGTGCGGTAGCGGCAGTTCATGCTGAGCACGGTGGTGTAGTTCAGCGGGTTGTCGATCAGGCCGGACTGGGTGCCGAAGTCCAGGTCGGCGATGCTGGCGATGGTGCAGGTCGGTGCGGCGGTGGCGCTGGCCACGAACGGGAACTGCACCGAGGTGCCGCCGCCCTTGCCGCCGGTGGTGCAGGAGGTGGGAATCACCGCGGGGTTGCCGACCAACGGCTCGTCGTAGCGGTACTGCAGGTTGGTGTACACGCCGCTGAAGCTGTTCTGGTAGGTCCCGGTGGCGATGCCGCTCTGCAACGGCACCCGCGCGTAGACGGTGTAGGTGCCGCTGCCGCTGCCGCCGGTCGCCAGCGACGAATAGGTCAGGTCCACCTGCAGTGGGGTGGAACCGCTCAGCGCGCTGCCCCAGACCAGGCTGCGCGCGCTGTCGCGGTAGAGCTGGAAGCCGAGGCTGTCGTTGAGCGGGTTGAGCATGCGCCGCGGGGTGATGCCGAGGCCGGCACCCTGCGCGCCCTCGCCGATGTTCAGGCACATGCGCACGTAGATCGTGCCCAGCACGCTGATCGCGCCGGTCTGGCAGGTCACCAGGATCTGTGCGGTGGCGTCGGTGGCGGCGGTGTCGGAGAGGGTGCCGAAGCTCACCGCCGTGGCCTGCGCGGTACAGGTGGTGGTGGCGGCAGCGCGCTGCGGCAGCAGCGCCGCGGCCACCAGCAGCAGCGCCGGCAGCCATATCCGCCAGGCGCGCGCGCTCACGGCGTGCGCTCCGGCAGGCAGCGCAGCGGACCCAGCCGGGTGGGCGGCGCCTGCGTCGGGCGCTCGATCCGGAACCGGCAGCGGCGTCCTTGCATGTCCACCTCCAGGTCGTTGCGGCCGGGCGCGAGCCCTTCCACATAGGCCTGGCCATCGTAGCCGACCACGGTGTCGACGCCCGGTCCATGCACCCGGCTGCCGACCGGCAGCGGTGCGTCGGCGGCATCGTGCAGTTGCACCAGCACGCCGTCGCTGCGGCGGATCGGGAACGCCACCACCACCCCGGTGCGGTCGCGCGGCACCACGATCTGGTCGACCTGCTCCGGCCGCAACTCGGGCGGCAGGCGCATCGGATCGATCGACAGCCGGTTGTGCTGCCAGGCCAGCAGCGGCGTGACCAGCAGGAAGCCGCGCGCATCGGTGCGGCCGATCGGCCGGTTCTCCAGCAGCACCGGCACGTCGGCGACGCCGCCGGTGGAGACCAGGGCGAAGGCCTGATCGAGATCGCGGCCAGGGAACCAGCCGCCGCCGATCCAGGCCACGCCGCCCGACGCTTCCGCATAGGCGTAGCGCTGGCCGCCGGCGCTGGCGATGCCGCCGGCGTAGCGGGCGCTGTCGCCACGCCAACTGGCCTCGGCCAGGCCGCCGCCGCCGTCCTGCCCGCCGCGCGCCTGCAGCCGCCAGCCGCTGCCGCCGTCGGCGGCTGCCGCCTGGCTGAGGTCGGCCGTCGCACTGGTGCGTTCGCCGATGCGTTGCATGGCCACGCCGGCCTGGCGGCGGCCGTCCAGCGCGATCGACCAGCCCAGGTACACGCTGCGGTCGCGGGCCTGGTCCAGGTTCTGGTTGATGCTCAGGTTCAAGGACGATTGCCGCGGCAGGGCACGGGTCCAGAACAGGCTGGCGTAGCGTTGGTCGCCGCTGTCGGGGTAGGCCAGGCGCACGTAGCTCAGGGCGATGTTGCCGACGCCGTCCCAGGTGCTGCCGAACAGGGCGCGCTCGCTGATCCGCGGCGGCGCGGCGCCGTAGCGCGCGGCCACGTCACGGTAGCCGGCCTGCGCGCGCTGGGTATCCATCGCCAGGTTGAAGCGGCCGTTGTTCCAGCGGTAGCTCAGCGCGTACTGCAGGCCTTGCTGGCCGGCCGCACCGCCGTGCGCCAGCGAGGCGCCGAACACGCCGGTGCGCGGCAACAGCCACAGGCCGCCGACCCCGGCATTGCGCACGCCGGCGCCGGCCTCGGCGTGCGCCTCGGCGGTGAAGCGCGGGCCGAGGCCGCGCCGCCAGCTGGCGCTGCCGACGGTGTCGCCGGCATAGGCGAAATCGGCGACGCCGTACGCCTCGCGCACCCGGCCCAGCGCCAGCGACCAGTCGGTCAGGCCGCTGGCCAGCAGATCCTGGGTCGCATAGAACGGAAAGGCCAGCGAGCGGGTGCGGCCGTAGGCGTCGGTGATCACCACCTGGGCATTGCCGGCGCCGTCCACGCCCGGCGCGGCGGACAGCTGGAACGGCCCGGCCGGCAGCTGCGCGCCGTACTGGCGGATGCCGTTGACGTACAGGTCCACGCTGGACGGCACCGCCACTTCGCCGAGGAATTCCGGCAACGTGGTGATCGCGCGATACGGCTGCAGGCCGAAGTCGCTGCCCACCCGCACGCCGCCCAGGCGCACGGTGCGGCTCCAACTGGTGCTGCTGCTGAAGGTGTCGCCCAGCACCACGCTGGTCATGCGCTCGGGCAGCGACCACTGCCATTGCGTGTCCAGGCGGATCGTCTGGGCACGCCAGTCCTGCTGCGGCTCGCGGTACACGCGGCCGACGAAGGACTGCCGCAGCAGGCCCTGGCCCAGACCGAACACGCGCAGCTCGCCACTGGCGGTGAGATTGCTGGCGCCGCCCTGGCGGCTGGCGTAGAGGTCGTAGTCGAGCAGGGCGCCGGGTGAACTGGTCGCCGGCAGCGACGGCACGCCGCCGCGCGCGTCGATGCGGGTGGTGGCGACGTCCAGCAGCGCCACCGGCGCGTCGATCGTCACCTGCTGCAGGCTGGCGTCGTAGCGGAAGCGCACGCCGTCCAGGTCGCCCAGGGCGATCGCCGCGCTGGCGTCGCTGCCGTCCACGCGCAGGCCGAGCTGGCGCAGGGTGGCGGCGCTGGCGCGCAGTTGCTCGCCGTCGCGCTGGAACTGGAACAGGCCGGGCTGGCGGGTCTGGTTCAGGGTGACCTCCAGGTACAGGGTCTCCTGCGCCGGAGCGGTCGCCTCGGGCCGGGGCGGGGGCTGCGGCTGGGCGACGGCGAGCGCGGCGCTGCCGGCCCACAGCGCCAGCAGCAGTTCAGGGCGCCGCGGCGTCCACGACCAGCGACTGCGCGCGCGGCTCGCCATTGATCCTTGCCTCGAACGTTCCCTGGGTCTGCGCCAGCGCCGCCGGCAGCGGCCAGCGCTTGCGCTGGCCCGGCAGCACGTAGCCGGCCAGACCCTCGGCGATGGCGCTGCGGCGGCCATCGCCGGCGACGAACTGCAGGTCCACCAACTGCGCGTGGCCGTTGCCCTGGTTGAGCACTTCCAGGGCCGCGCTCTCGCCTTCGCCCACCACCCGCGCGCGCAGCGCCGGCGCGGTCGCCACCGCCGGCTTGAGGAACACCGGCACCGAATAGCGCAGCACGAACTGCAGCCCGGCGCTGGCGTTGCCGCCGGCATCCTGGCTGGGCAGTTCGTCGACCAGGATGCGATAGGCGTCCTCGCCGGCGGCGGGCGCGGGATCCAGGCGGATCACCCGCACCAGTTGCCGCGCGTGCGGCGCCAGTTGCAGCATCGGCGGGCTGAGCGCGATGCGGTCGCTGGGGTCGAGCACATCCTCGCCGTCGCGCTGCTGCCAGCGGAACACGCGCACCTGCGCGCGCAGCGGCACGTCGCCGCTGTTGCTCAGCCACAGGCCCTGCGCGGTCTCCTCGGCACGCAGCGACACCGAGGTCGGCGCCACCTGCAGGCTCGCCGCGACAGCCGCGCCGGCCGCCGCCAGCCACAGCGCGGCGAGCGCCGGCAGGCGCAGGAAGGAAGACAGTCGCGAACGCATGCAGGCGGCTCCGGTTACCAGGTGACGGTGGCGGTGACGACGTCGCTGTAGGAACCGGCAGGGTAGTTGGTGCTGGCGACCTGGCCGTAGACGGTGATCGGTTGCACTGCACCATTGCCGGTGCCGGCCTGGGTGTCGGTGCCGATGGTCGAGCCCCAGTTCTGGGTGCGCGCGGCATTGCGGTACAGCGCGTACGGCACGCGTGCGGTATTGCTGGCGTCGGCGCTGCCCATGGTGCGGGTGGTGACCGTGGCGCCGGAGCCGGAACCGGCGTTCAGCGCGATGTTGTACGGCGTGCCGGAGGTGCAGCGCACGTTCAAGGTGCCGGTGCTGTTGATCGCGGTCTGGGTGGAATTGACGCTGCCGAAATCGACGTCGGTGGGCGCGGTCTGGATGTCGCAGACGCTGGTGATCTGGATCTTGACGTTGAAGGTGCGCGAGTCGGACTGGGCCCAGGCCAGGCCGGTCCCGGCGGCGAACAGCACGAGGAAGGCGAGAACGCGATGGAAGAGGTACATGGCAGGGTTCTTCGGTGAGGGCGGACAACCGCCGGTGCCACCGCCAGTGCAAAATGCGCGCCAGTTCACATATTTATGGATCGTTATCCAGTTTTCACATGGGATGACCGCCACAGGGTGCCGTGTTCAGTGCGATGAAGGCAGCGGCGACCGCGCCGGCGTGCCAAAAACCCGGCAACGCGTCCGGCGCGTTCAGCCAGCGCCGGGATGAGCGATAATGACGACCATGACCGTCAATCTGAAAACTCCGCAGGACATCGAGAAGATGCGCGTGGCCGGCCGCCTGGCCGCCGAGGTACTGGACCTGATCGGCCCGTACGTGAAGCCCGGCGTCACCACCGCCGAGCTGGACCGCATCTGCCACGACCATATCGTCAAGGTGCAGGGGGCGGTGCCGGCCAACGTCGGCTATCGCGGCTTTCCGAAGACCGTGTGCACGTCGGTGAACAACGTCATCTGCCACGGCATCCCCAGCGAGGGCAAGGTCCTGAAGGACGGCGACATCGTCAACATCGACGTCACCGTGATCAAGGACGGCTGGCATGGCGACACCAGCCGCATGTACTGCGCGGGCACGCCGTCGGTGATGGCGCGGCGCCTGATCGAGGCCACCTACGAGGCGATGTGGCGCGGCATCCGCGCGGTGAAGCCGGGCGCCACGCTCGGCGACGTCGGCCATGCCATCCAGCAGTACGCCGAGAGCGAGCGCTTCAGCGTGGTGCGCGAGTACTGCGGCCACGGCATCGGCAAGGTCTACCACGACGAACCGCAGGTGCTGCACTACGGCCGGCCGGGCGACGGCCTGGTGCTGAAGCCGGGCATGACCTTCACCATCGAGCCGATGATCAACGAGGGCACGCGCTACACCCGCGTGCTGCCGGACGGCTGGACCGTGGTGACCAAGGACCGCAAGCTCTCCGCGCAATGGGAGCACATGGTCGCCGTCACCGAGGATGGGGTGGAGGTCCTGACCCTGTCGCCGGGCGGCCTCGGCGAACCGTGAGCCTGTTGCCGGCCGGTGCCGATGCCGGCATGCCCGGTGCCGGCGTCGACGACGCCGGTTGGGCCGCCGCGGTCCGGCAACTGCTGGCGCAGACCGATGCGCGGCTGAGCAAGCGTTTCGACCAGGGCGATGACATCGATCGCCTGCTGGCGCTTCGCGCGCGCGCGCTCGACCAGTTGATCCGCCACGCCTGGAGCCGCTGCGTGCCGCGCGAGGCCGGGCTGGCGTTGTTCGCGGTCGGCGGCTATGGCCGTGGCGAACTGTTCCCGCGCTCGGACATCGACCTGCTGGTGTTCGGCGACCTCGATCCCGCCTGTGAACCGGCGCTGGCACGGCTGTTCCCGCTGTTGTGGGACGCCGGCGTGCCGGTGAGCCATGCGGTGCGCTCGGCCGCGCAGTGCACCGCGGCCTGCGCCGACCAGACCGTGCTGACCGCGCTGATCGAGGCGCGCCCGCTGCAGGCCGACGCCGCCGCCAAGGCGGCGCTGGCGGCGGCCATCGCCCCGCAGCGGGTGTGGCCGCCGCGCGAATTCTTCATGGCCAAGCGCGAGGAACTGCAGGCCCGCCACCAGCGCTTCGGCGACACCGCCGACAACCTGGAGCCGGACATCAAGGACGGCCCCGGCGGCCTGCGCGACCTGCATACGCTGGGCTGGATGGCGCTGCGCGCGTTCGGCGTGCGCGATCTGGAGCCGTTGATCGGGCTGGGCCATGTCGGCGGCGACGAGGCCGCCGCGCTGCGCCGCGAGCGCCGCGAACTGGCGCGCTTGCGCTACGGGCTGCACTTGGTCGCCAACCGTCCGGAAGAGCGCCTGCGCTTCGATTACCAGAAGACCCTGGCGCAGCGCCTGGGCTTCTCCGACGACGTCGAGAGCCTGGGCGTCGAAAAGATGATGCAGCGCTTCTATCGCAGCGCGGCGATCGTGCGCCGGCTCAGCGACCGGCTGCTGCAGCGCTTCGAGGAACAGTTCGACGGCGAAGCGCAGCCGCAGCCGCTGGACGGCGGCTTCTCGCTGCGCCGCGGCTACCTGGCCGCCGACGACGAGCGCTGGCCGCAGGCCGATCCGGTGCAGGTGTTCGCGCTGTTCGCCACCTGGGCCGCGCACGGCGAGATCCGCGGCCTGCATTCGCTGACCGCGCGCGCGCTGGCCGAGGCGCTGCCGCATCTGCCGGCCTACGCCAGCGCCAGCCCGACCGCGCGCGAGCGCTTCCTGGCGCTGTTGCGCGGCCCGCGCGCGGTGCAGACGCTGACCCGGATGGCGCGGCTGGGCGTGCTCGGGCAGTGGATCCCGGCGTTCGCGCAGGTGTCCGGGCGCATGCAGTTCGACCTGTTCCACGTGTACACGGTCGACCAGCACACGCTGATGGTGCTGAAGAACATGGCGGTGTTCGCCAACGCGCGCGCCGACGAACGCTTCTCCATCGCCCACGAAGTCTGGCCGCGGCTGCGCAAGCCGGAACTGCTGCTGCTGGCCGGCCTGTTCCACGACATCGCCAAGGGCCGCGGCGGCGACCATTCGGAGCTGGGCGCGGTGGATGCGCGCGCGTTCTGCGCCGCGCACGCGCTCAGCGCCGCCGACACCGAGCTGGTCGCCTGGCTGGTCGAGCAGCATCTGCGCATGTCGGTGACCGCGCAGAAGCAGGACATCGCCGATCCGGAGGTGATCCATCGCTTCGCCAGCCTGGTCGGCGACCGCGAGCGGCTGGACTATCTGTACCTGCTGACCTGCGCCGACATCGCCGGCACCAGCCCCAAGCTGTGGAACGCGTGGAAGGACCGGCTGCTGGCCGACCTGTACTTCGCCGCGCGCCGCGCCCTGCGCGAAGGCCTGGAGCATCCGTTGCCGGTGGCCGAGCGCCTGCAGGAGGCGCGCGAGGCCACGCGCGCGCTGATGCACATCCAGGGCCACGACGACGCCATCATCGACCGCCAGTTCGCCGGCATGCCGGACGAGAGCTTCCTGCGCTTCCGTCCCGAGCAACTGGCCTGGCAGGCGACCTCGCTGATGGAGGTGGAACTCGGTGGCACCCTGGTCAAGGTGCGCCCGGTCACCCCCGACGACGCGGCGCTGGAAGTGTTCGTGTATTCGCCGGACCGCGACGGCCTGTTCGCCGCGATCGTGATGACCCTGGACCGGCTCGGCTACGGCATCCATCGCGCGCGCGTGCTCGACGCCCCGCACGGGGCGATCTTCGACACCTTCGAGGTGATGCCGGCCGACGCCTTCGCCAGCGGCGACATCGCGCAGTTGCAGGCCGGACTGCGCGAGGCGCTGGCCGGCGACCTGGCGCGGCTGCGCCCGGCGCGGCGGGTGGTGCCGCGCCAGCTGCGGCATTTCCGCTTCGCCCCGCGCATCGAATTCCGCGAAAGCCTCGACGGCCGCCTGACCCGGCTCAGCCTGGTCGCGCCGGACCGCCCCGGGCTGCTGTCGGACGTGGCCCAGGTGCTGCGCCGGCAGCACCTGCGCGTGCACGACGCGCGCATCGCCACCTTTGGCGAGCGCGCCGAGGATCTGTTCCACATCACCGACGAGCACAACCTGCCGTTGCCCGACGCCGCCCGCCAGGCGTTGCAGGCCGCGCTGCAGGCCTGCCTGGACCCCGATACCCCGCCTGGAGACCCCCGCTGATGGCCACCAAGAAGCCTGCCGCCAAGAAGCCCGCTGCCAAGACGGCGGCCCCCAAGAAGACGGCCAAGCCGGTTGCCGCAAAGCCGGCGGCGCCGACCGTGGCGAGCAAGCCCGCCAAGCCCGCGCCGAAGCCGCTGCGCGCCAAGCCGGTGGCCGTGCCCAGCGCCGACGAGCTGAAGTTCACCATCGACAGCGCCTTCGAGCGTCGCGCCACGCTGACGCTCGACGAGATCGAGGGGTCGACCCGGCCGGTGGTCAACCGCGTCATCGATGGCCTGGAGAGCGGCGAGTTCCGTGTCGCCGAGCCGGACGGGCACGGCGGCTGGAAGGTCAACGAGTGGCTGAAGAAGGCGGTGCTGCTGTACTTCCGGGTCAACGAGATGGCCGTGGTGGAAGCGCAGCCGGCGCCGTTCTGGGACAAGGTGGAAGCGCGCTTCGCCGGCTATCACGAAGCCGAATTCCGCAAGGCCGGGGTGCGCGTGGTGCCGGGCGCGGTGGCGCGCCGCGGCAGCTACTTCGGCAAGGACGTGGTGCTGATGCCGAGCTTCACCAACATCGGTGCGCACGTGGGCGAGGGCACCATGGTCGACACCTGGGCCACGGTCGGTTCCTGCGCGCAGATCGGCAAGCACTGCCACCTGTCCGGCGGCGCCGGCATCGGCGGCGTGCTCGAGCCGCTGCAGGCCAGCCCCACCATCATCGAGGACCACTGCTTCATCGGCGCGCGCTCGGAAGTGGTGGAGGGCGTGGTGGTCGGCCACCACAGCGTGATCGGCATGGGCGTGTTCCTGGGCCAGAGCACGCGCATCTACAACCGCGCCACCGGCGAGATCTCCTACGGCTACGTGCCGCCGTACAGCGTGGTGGTGTCCGGGCAGTTGCCGTCCAAGGACGGCTCGCACTCGCTGTACTGCGCGGTGATCGTCAAGCAGGTCGACGCCAAGACCCGCAGCAAGACCAGCGTCAACGACCTGCTGCGCGGCCTGGCCGACTGAGATGCCGGCGGCGGTGCCGGACCTGGCCGAGGCCGCGGCTTACCGGCACCCGTCCGCCGCCTGGTACGGGCGCGTGCTGCCGCGCCTGCTGCATGCGCCTGGCTGGACCCGGCTGCGGCGTGCGTTGACGCAACGCTGGCCGCTGCCGGCGCTTGCGAGCGACGTGCGCGAGGTGGTCTATCTGAACTGGTGGGTCGACGTGCGTCGCGCCCCGCCACCGCCGCCGGGCTACGCCCATGTCGTCCACCACGGGCGCACGCCGTACACCATCCTCAGCTATCGCCACGGCCATTTCGGTCCGGCCCTGGCCGGACCGCTGCGGAAGCTCCTGCCATCGCCGCTGCAGAGCAACTGGCGGTGGTACCTGCGTCGCGTGGACGATGTGAACGCCGGGCCGGTGGTGCTGTTCGACCGCAACGTGATGGATGGATTGGCCTACGTGGCCGGCGCACGCGCCGCCAGCGACGCCATGCAGCCGCACCTGGCCGCGCGCTTCGTGCACGCGCTGCAGTCCGATGGCAGCGGCCACACGCAGATCGAGCCGGGGCAGGGCAGCGCGCCGGCGCTGCAACTGCACTGGCAGCCTGCCGAGGCCTGGCACGATGCCGACTGGACGCCGGCGTTCGCCACGCGCGAGGCGCTGCTGCGCTTCCTCACCTGCCAGGACGAGGCCATCGCCCGTACCTGCGACGGCCGCTGGGCCAGCACCCGCATCGCCTTGCCGGTGGACCCGGCCACGCTGCAGCCGTTGCGGCTGACCGGGGCGCTGACCTGCCCGCGGCTGCAGGCGCTGGGTGTCGCGCTGGAGGAGGGATTGGCCTTTCGCCTGCCGCGTGTCGCGTTCCGGGTGGTGTCCGAACGGCTGCTCTGAGCGCCTGGCGCCTGGGTAACGCCGGCAGCGTGCAACCTGTTCGAGCGGTTCCGTCGCGTGCCCGCGGGTAGAGGACAATGCGTGCCGGTTGCACCGCAGCGTTGCCGTGCCCTGTTGCGTCGACGCTCGCCTCCGCCTGGGTGATCGACGTTGCAGGAGATGGACGGCCGGCCGTCGGTTGAACCGGACGATCCCGCGGCCGGTCGGGAGCGCTGTGCATACCCGGCGTACATGGGTGGCCCGATACGCTGGCGCACGCGATTGCGCCACTGCCGCCACGTCAGGGGGCGGAACGGAAGAGGCCTGGCGCGCTGCCACGAACGAACAGGAGAGACCGATGCGTACGATCATATGGGCTTGCTGGATGACGGCCGCGTTCGCGCTGTCCGGGTGCGGCCGTGAGGGCGCGCCGGCGTCGACGACGCCCAAGCAGGGCGACACGCCTGCGGCGGCCGCCGCTGCGCCCAATCCGGCGCCGGCCGCGACACCTGCGCCTGCGCAAACGCCTGCGACGACGACGGGGACTGCCGGTGCGGCGGGCGCGCCGCTGTCCTGCGCCGACGAGATCGGCGCCGACGCCGCGGCGGCGCGTGCGGCCACCTGTCGCTCGGTGTCGCCGGCCACGCACCCGCCCTGCAATGCCGCCAACAGCTGCGCCATGATCGACGACGAGATCGCCCGCAGCTGCGCGCTGCTCGGCCGCGACGGACCGGCCACCGCCGGGTGCGGCCCGGCCGCCGACAGCCCGCAGGCCGCGGCCGACGTGGTGCGGCGCTATTACGCGGCGATCAATGCGCGCGACTACGCCACGGCCTGGCAGCAGTGGGGCGAGGACGGGCGCCCGGGGCAGTCCTACGCGGCCTTCAAGGCCGGCTTCGCGCAGACGCGTGCGGTGAAGGCGACGATCGGCGCGCTGGGCGCCAGCGATGGCGCCGCCGGTTCGGTGTACCAGCCGGTGCCGGTCATCGTGGAGGCGACGCTGGCCGACGGCACGCGGCAACGCTTCCGCGGCGACTACGTCCTGCGCCGGGTCAACGGTGTGGACGGGGCTTCGGCGGCGCAGCTGCGCTGGCGGATCGACTCGGCCAAGCTCCAGGACGTGCCGGTGCAGTGAGGCCTGGCGGCGTCTTCTTGCGCCTGGGAGGCCGATGGCGCGCGCGGCGGGTAAGATCACGCGCGCTGCTGCCTGTCGATGACGGCATGCCCGGTTCGTCTCCTGATGGCATCGCCCGCCGAAAGGCGGTGCGCGGTGCTTTGGAGTGCGATCGGTTCTGGGCCGACCGACCCTCACCCCAACCCCGCTCCCGGTGGGAGAGCGGCTTCATTCGCTTGAAGGGATGTTTCGATGACGACGTTGTACGGATTGAAGAACTGCGACACCTGCAAGAAGGCGACCAAGTGGCTGGACCGCTTCGGCGTGGCCTACACCTTCGTCGATTACCGCGAGCACAAGCCGACCCCGGAGACCCTGCTGCACTGGGCCGGCCAGGCCGGTGGGTTCGACGCGCTGGTCAACAAGTCCTCCACCACCTGGCGGCAGTTGCCCGACAACAAGAAGACACCCGGCTCCGATGCCGAGTGGAAGCTGCTGCTGCGCGAGTATCCGCAACTGATCCGGCGGCCGGTGGTGGTGACCGACGACGGCAAGCTCAGCCAGGGCTTCTCCGACAATGGCTTCAAGCAGCGGTTCGGGGTGGCGTGAAGATCCGCCCGTACCGGGCCGACGACTGGGCGCGCCTGTGCGCCATCCACGATGCCGCGCGCCTGGAAGAACTGCAGGCGGCGGGGCTGGCGGAGGCGTTCCTGCCGCTGCCGATCGCGGCCGAGCGCGAAGGCTTGTTCGATTACCGCGTGCAGGTCGCAGAAGCGCAGGGTCAGGTGCTCGGCTTCGTCGCCGACGACGGCGAGGAACTGGCCTGGCTGTACGTGGATCCGGACGCGCGCCGGCGCGGCGTCGGTCAGGCGCTGGTGGCCGCGGTGCAGGAGGCCAGCCCGGCTGGCTTGACGCTGGAATTGCTGGAGGGCAATGCTGCGGCGCTCGCGTTCTACCGCGTCTGCGGTTTCGTCGAAACCGGCACGCACGGCGGGCGCATGCCTGGCAACGAAGCTTTCGCGGTGCGCGTGCAGTGCATGCGCTGGCCCGGCATCGCGCCGTAGCGACGACCGGCGCCGCGACCGCGCACCCGTCCGGCGATCCTGACCGATGTTTCGAATCCGCCAGTCCCACTCGTACACTGCACGCCGTGCGCCGTCGGCACGCGACGCTGCCGCCGCCGATCCGCATCGCGTCTCCCTCGTGTTTTCCAACGGTGTCCCTGCATGTCCGATGTCCTTGAACTCGCCTGCGACCTGATCGCCCGCCCGTCGGTCACCCCCGACGATGCCGGCTGCCAGGACCTGATCGCGCAGCGGCTGCAGCGCGCCGGTTTCGCCATCGAGCGGCTGCGCTTTGGCGAGGTCGACAACCTGTGGGCCACCCATCGCGGCGGCGACGGTCCGGTGCTGGCGCTGCTCGGGCATACCGACGTGGTGCCGCCGGGGCCGCGCGAGGCCTGGAGCAGCGATCCGTTCGCGCCGCAGGTCCGCGATGGCGTGCTGTACGGGCGCGGCGCCGCCGACATGAAAGGCAGCGTGGCCGCCTTCGTGGTCGCCGCGGAGCGGTTCGTGGCCGCGCAGCCGCAGCACCCGGGCACGCTGGCGCTGTTGCTGACCAGCGACGAGGAAGGCGATGCGATCGACGGCGTGCGCCATGTGGCGCGCGTGTTCGCCGAGCGTGACGAGCGCATTGACTGGTGCATCACCGGCGAACCCTCGTCCACCGAGCGGCTCGGCGATCTGCTGCGGGTCGGCCGTCGCGGCAGCCTCTCCGGTGCGCTGCGCGTGCGCGGCGTGCAGGGGCACGTGGCCTATCCGCACAAGGCGCGCAACCCGATCCACCTGGCCGCGCCGGCGCTGGCCGAGCTGGTCGCGCGGCACTGGGACGACGGCTACGAAAGCTTCCCGCCGACCAGCCTGCAACTCTCCAACGTGCATGCCGGTACCGGCGCCAACAACGTGATCCCCGGCGAACTGCAGGTCGCCTTCAACCTGCGCTACACCCCGCACTGGGATGCGCCGCGGCTGGAAGCGGAGATCGCCGCGCTGTTCGATCGCCATGGGCTGGACTACGACCTGCGCTGGCACCGCAGCGGCGAGCCGTTCTACACCCCCGAAGGCACGCTGCGCCGGGTGGCACGCGAGGTGCTGGGCGAGGTCGCCGGCGCGCCGCCGGAGGAGAGCACCGGCGGCGGCACCTCCGATGCACGCTTCATCGCCCCGCTGGGCGCGCAGTGCATCGAAGTCGGCCCGGTCAACGCCAGCATCCACCAGGTCGACGAGCACGTGCGCGTGGCCGACCTGGAGGCGTTGCCGGATTTGTACCTGCGCCTGATCGAACGGTTGCTGCGGTAACAGTTGCGCCGGCCCGCGTGCCGGGTTACGGTCGTTCCATGACCTCGCTGTCCGCCCTCCGCTCGAGCAACGCCAACGGCCGCAATAATGCGCTGGCGAATAATCGTGCGCGGCCGATGCGGGTCTGCGACTAGGCGCTACCAGAAACACCACGCCCAGCCACCAGAAAACCCGCATCGGCCGATGCGGGTTTTTTTGTGCCTGGGTGTTCCCCTCCGCAACCAACACCCCACGATCAGGAGCTTTCCCATGTGTTCGATCTTCGGCATCTTCGGCCTGCAACCGGGCGACGACCTGCAGGCGCTGCGGCGGCAGGCGCTGGACTGCTCGCAGCGGCAGCGCCACCGCGGCCCGGACTGGAGCGGCGTGTATGTCGACGACGGCGCGATCCTGGTCCACGAGCGCCTGGCCATCGTCGACCCGGCCGGCGGTTCGCAGCCGCTGCTTTCCGACGACGGGCAGCTGGCGCTGGCGGTCAACGGCGAGATCTACAACCATCGCGAACTGAAGAAGCAGCTCGTGCAGCCATACGCCTTCCAGACCGGCTCGGACTGCGAGGTGATCAACGCGCTGTACCGCGAAACCATGCCGGACGCGCTGCTGAACCGACTCAACGGCATCTTCGCTTTCGCGCTGTGGGACAAGGCCGCCGGCCGCGTGCTGATCGCGCGCGATCCGATGGGCGTGTGCCCGCTGTACTGGGGCCACGACGCGCAAGGGCGGCTGCGGGTGGCCTCGGAGATGAAGTCGCTGGCCGACAGTTGCGCCGACGTCGCCCAGTTCCCGCCGGGCCACTACTACGACAGCGCCAGCGGCGAACTCGTGCAGTACTACCGCAAGCCGTGGCGCGACTACGCGGCGGTGCAGGGCGTGGAGGTGAGCAAGCAGGAACTGCGCGAGGCCTTCGAGCGCGCCGTGCATCGCCAGTTGATGACCGACGTGCCGTACGGCGTGCTGCTCTCCGGTGGACTGGATTCCTCGCTGGTGGCGGCGGTGGCGGCGCGCTTCGCGCGCAAGCGCATCGAGGAGAACGACGAGGCCGAGGCATGGTGGCCGCGCCTGCACTCGTTCGCGATCGGCCTGAAGGGCTCGCCGGATCTGGCCGCCGCGGCGATCGCCGCCGAGGCGCTGGGCACGGTGCACCACGGCTTCGAGTACACCTTCGAGGAAGGCCTGGACGCGTTGCCGGAGGTGATCCGGCACATCGAGACCTACGACGTCACCACCATCCGCGCCTCCACGCCGATGTTCCTGCTGGCGCGGCGGATCAAGGCGATGGGGGTGAAGATGGTGCTCTCCGGCGAAGGCAGCGACGAGATCTTCGGCGGCTACCTGTATTTCCACAAGGCGCCGAACGCGCGCGAATTCCACGAAGAACTGATCCGCAAGCTCGACGCGCTGTACAACTACGATTGCCTGCGCGCCAACAAGTCGATGATGGCCTGGGGCGTGGAGCCGCGCGTGCCGTTCCTGGACGTGGAGTTTCTGGACGTGGCCATGCGCATGGACGCCCAGTACAAGATGGCCGGCACCCGCGCCGACGGCAGCAAGCGCATCGAGAAGGCGGTGCTGCGCGAAGCCTTCGAGGGCTATCTGCCCGAGTCGATCCTGTGGCGGCAGAAGGAGCAGTTCAGCGACGGCGTCGGCTACGGCTGGATCGATGGGCTGAAGGCGCATGCCGAGGCCCAGGTCAGTGACCGCGAACTGGCCGCGGCCGACAAGCGCTTCCCGGTGAACCCGCCGCAGACCAAGGAAGCCTATTACTACCGCAGCCTGTTCGAGCGCGTGTTCCCGACGCCGGCCGCGGCCGAGACCGTGCCCGGCGGCAAGTCGATCGCCTGCTCCTCGCCGGCGGCGATCGCCTGGGATGCCAGCTTCGCGACGATGGCCGATCCCTCCGGCCGTGCGGTGGCCGGGGTGCACGCGCAGGCGCTGGGGTGACCGGCGCCAGCTTCCTGCTGGTGGCGCGGCTGGCCGCGGGGCGCTCGCGCGCGGCCGGGCTCGCCGCGGCACTGGGCATGGGCGTGGGCTGCGCGCTGTTCGCGTTGGCGGCCTTGTTCGGCCTGCAGGCGTTGCTGGAGCGGGTGCCGGCGCTGCATCGCGCGCTGTCGGTCGCCGGTGCCGCCTATCTGCTGTGGCTGGCCTGGCGGGCGTGGCGGACGCCGGCGTCGCTGGCCGCCACCGCGCCGGAACAGCAGGTGCCGGCGGTGCGCTCGGCCTTCGTCATGGGCCTGTTGACCCAGCTCGGCAACCCGCAGACCGCGCTGGTGTTCGCCGGCCTGTTCGCCGCGCTGCTGCCGGCGCAGCGCGTGCCCGCCGAGTACGTGGCGCTGCCATCGCTGGCCTTCGCCATCGATGCGGCCTGGTTCGCGCTGGTGGCCGGGTTGCTGTCCGCGCCCGCGCCGCGGCGCTGGTGGCTGCGCGCGCGGCGGCCGCTGGACCGGCTCAGTGCGGTGCTGATGAGTGGCCTGGGCCTGCGCCTGCTGTGGCGGGCGGTGTAGCCGCAAGCGCAGGCGTGTCGCGCTGCCCGGGTAGCGTGTGTGTTCGCCGGCGATGCATGCGTGCCGCGCGCCTCCCGCTACGCCGGATCCGCCGTCGGCGCTGCGCTGTCGAGGACGCCGTGCATGGCCGTCGTGGGGGCTGGCCCTGTGGCGCTGTCCAGGCAGATCCGGCTCTTGCCGTCGCGCTTGGCGGCATACAGCGCACGGTCGGCACGCTTGAGCAGATCCGAGACGTCGCCGTCGGGGTGCATGCGCGCGACCCCGGCGCTGAACGTGAAGGCCACGCCCTTGGCGCGGGTCTGGCGCACGCGTTCCAGCAGCCGCTGCAGCAGGGCATCGGTCTGGGTGTCGCTCATGCCGTCGAGCACGATGCCAAATTCCTCGCCGCCGAGCCGGCCGACCCGGCAGCCGCGCCCGAGCCGGGTCAGTTCGGCGGCCAGGGCGAGCAATACCGCATCGCCGACATCGTGGCCATGGCGGTCGTTGACCTGCTTGAAATCGTCGATGTCCAGCATCGCGAACTGCAGCGTGCCGCGGCGACCGCGTTCGGCCGCCAGCGCATGCAGTTGCGCCATCAGGGCGCGCCGGTTGGCCAGCCCGGTCAGCGCATCGGTCTCGGAGATGCGCCGGTAGTCTTCCTTCAGGCGGTAGGTGATCAGCATGCTGCGCGCGAAGGTGCGGTTCATGGCCAGGCCGATCAGCGACACCGCGGCGACCAGCAGCCCCAGCAGCATCGGGTCGCTGGCGGCCGCCGGTGGCAGCGCCCGACCGCTCAGCATGATCGTCCAGGTGTATGCCAGCGCCAGCAGGTAGTCGCGCGTGAACGGGAACAACAGATTGATGCCCAGGCACAGGGTGACCGCGGTCGGCAGCCACCAGAATTCGCCATGTACGCCCATCTGCCGCAGCTCGATCTGATACGCCCACGACAGCAGCAGCACGTACAGCGCGCCGCTCAGGCGCCAGTGCCAGAAGCGGCGGACCAGCAGGGTGCAGGCGGCGGCGCCGAGCAGCGCGGCCAGCAGGATCAAATTGACCAGGCCCCATGGTCGCTGCAGATACGGATTGAACAGCAGCGTCGC
This sequence comes from Xanthomonas sp. LMG 12460, assembly GCF_009192895.1. Lineage (NCBI taxonomy): Bacteria > Pseudomonadati > Pseudomonadota > Gammaproteobacteria > Lysobacterales > Lysobacteraceae > Xanthomonas > Xanthomonas sp. LMG 12460. The sequence goes on from NZ_NKUH01000088.1 coordinate 17,999, forward strand.
GACCCAGATCGACAGGGTCAGCGCTTGAATGGCCGTGGTCGACCGGCCCAGCAGGTGGCGGATGTACTCCGGGTACGTCATGTGCTGCCCAACGGCGCGTCCCGGCCGGTTCGTGATGTGCGGACGCCGACGCGCACGCGATGGATCGATGGCAGCTTATCGGCATGCCGGCGTGGCGGCTTGAGTGGCCGCAGCGTCTGCGGTTCAGCCTGTTCGTGCCGCACGCAGCGGCGGTGAAGCGGGGTGGACGTCTGCGCTGTCTGCGTCGGGCTTGATGCGCGTGCACCACGAGCGAGTGCGCTGCGGGGCGGCGGCATGCGCCGCCCCGCGGGGGGGGGGGCTGTTGGTGCTGCCTGCTACAGCGACGTGGCGGCCGGCAGACCGGGATCGCCCGCGAACGCCGCGGACGTGCCGGCCGACACCGGCGTGGCGCCGTCCAGGCGAAGGCTGCCGTTGCCCGCCTGCCGGGCGGCGGACAGCGCGCGGTCGGCGCGGGCGAGCAGGTCGGACAGTTCGCCGCCGGCCGGCAACGAGGCCATGCCGACGCTGCAGGTGAAGCTGGCGCCGTCCACGCGCAGGCCGCGGATGCGCTGCTGCAGGCGCTGCACCAGTGCGCTCGCCTTGTCCTGCGACACGCCCTCGAACAGCAGGCCGAACTCCTCGCCGCCGAGGCGGCCGACGCGGCAACGCGGGTCCAGCCGCACCAGTTCCGTCGCCAGCGCCTGCAGTACCGCATCGCCGACGTGGTGGCCGTGCTCGGCGCCGATCCGCTCGAAGTCGTCGATGTCCAGCATGGCCAACTGCACGGCGTGCTGGGTGCCGACCGCTGCCTGCAGGTCGGCCATCAGCGCGCGCCGGTTGGGGATGCCGGTCAGTGCGTCGGTCGCGGCCAGGCGCCGATAGCCTTCCTTCAGTGCGTGGTTGCTGCGCATGGTGGTGACGAAGATGCGGTTCAACGCGAACCCGACCATGGTCACCGCCGCCACCAGGATCTCCAGCAGCGGCAGGTCGGCGGAGGCCGGCACCAGGCTGTCGTGCCAGCCGAGCATGATCGCCCAGGTGCAGGCCAGCGCCAGCAGATAGTCGCGCGCGTGGCAGAACAGCACGCTGTAGCCCAGGCTCAGGGTCACCGCCACCGGCAGCATCCAGGCCAGGCCGGCGCCGCCCATGTGGTGCAACTGCAGCCGGAACGCGGCATCGAACGCGATTACCGACAGGAAGGCGCCCAGCCGCCATTGCCAGGACCGCCTGGCCATGCGCATGACCAGGCCGCTGCCGAGCATGGCGGCGAACGCCAGCGCGTAGCGCGCGTCCAGTGGGTGGTTCAGGTAGGGGTTGCACAGCAGCAGCGCCAGCCAGACGCACAGGGTCAGGCCCTGGATCGCCAGGATCGGCGTGTCGAGGGTGCGGCGGACATGAAGGTGGTAGTTCATCTGCTCTCCCAGAGCGCCGCGGCACTCCAGCGTCTGCGGCACGGCCGGTCGGTGGTCCAGCGCGGTCCGTCGGTCGCTGGGGCGTCGTCACCGGTTAGCGGCCGCTGCAGGCAGAGCTTTAATGGATGTGTCGCGGCGTGCGTGTCGCCCGCCTTGGGGGCGACACCCGCCTGGACGCGACCGGGCCTGCCGGTCACCCCGGTTCTGCCGCCACGCGCGGGCGGGCGCGTCCCGGCCGACCTGCCCAAGGCCGGCCGGGTGGCGTGCGCAGGCGCCGCGGCCGCGCGCGCTTACTCGAAGCGCACGCAGTGGCCGTAGCGTTCGGGCTGGATGTCGATGCCCGAGGCATCGGCCTGGTTGCTCTTGCGCCACAGGTTGGGGCGGAACTCCGGGCCGGTGCAGTTGGCCGCGCTGTCCACGCCGATGGTGTAGGTGTAGGGGTTGCCGCGGAAGGTGTTGTTCTCGAAGGTGTTGTCCTGGCTCATGCTGTTGTCCCAGCACAGGATCTGCGGCGTGCGCTGGCGGATCGAGCAGGTCAGGTAGAGCCCCGCACCCTTGTTGTCGATGAACTGGTTGCCCGCGAACAGGTTGCGCCGCGCGTCGGCCAGGTACACGCCCTGGCTGCCGTTGCGCTCCAGGCGGTTGTCGCGGATCTCGCTGTCTTCCAGATGCTCGGTGGTGATGCCGGCGGCGACGTTGTCGTGGATCACGTTGTCGATCAGCTTGACCTTGGCGGTGCGGTTGAACGACACCCCGTCCCAGGTCGCGCCGGACACGTCGTTGTGCGCGATCAGCAGGTCGCGGCTGTCGAACTCGCTGAGCAGGCAGGCGCTGCGGCACTTGCTCACTCGCAGGTGGGTCAGCTGGATGTTCTGGCCGTTGCGCACCACCACCAGGCTGTTGCTCAGGTACGGGCGTTCGGGCATGAACTCCTTGTCGATGGTGCCGCCGACGATCTGCAACTGCTCCACGCGCACGTCGCGGATCGGCCGCATGGGGCGCTCGTTCTGGTAGTCGCCGATGACGATGGTGGGTTGCTGCACGTGGTCGCGCATGCGCAGCACGGTGCTGTCGCCCTGGCCGCGCAGGCGCAGGCCGTCGCGCTGGATCGAGATCAGCTTGCCGACCGGGAACTCGCCGGCGCTCAGGCACACGGTGGCGGGTTTGCCGTCGTTGGGGACGCGGTCGATCGCGGCCTGCAGATCGTCGCCGGGTTGGGCGCGCACGCTGCAGTCGGAGGCGGCCGCGGGCGCGTCGGCAGCCGGCGTGGCGCAGGCGGAAAACGACACGGCCGCGGCGAGCGGCAGCAACAGGGCGAGCAGGGGAGGGCGCTTCATCGGTAGGCAGACTCGGCAGTGGGGGAAGGGGGAAGGCAGGCCGGCGTATGCGGGCGGACGCCGGCGCGGAGCCGATCGCGGGTCATTGTGGTGCGGACGGGCTTAATGTCAGCGTGTACCGGGTCGGGCCGGGCAGGAACTTTGTGGCGCGGCCCTGCACCCAGTCGGCGTGGCCGGCGCCCCAGAACGGCGACAGCGGGTGGCCGCTCTGGCCGCCGGGCATGTGCACGATGCCGTCGGCCTCGTGACCCGGTGCCACCACCATGCGCTCGGAGGCGCCGAAGGCCGGGCGCTGCACCCGCGGCATGTCGTCGTCGCCGGGCAGCGGCGTGTCCGGCATGCATAGCCAGCCGCGCAGCGGCGCCGGCAGGCCCTGCGCCAGCGGATGGCAGATCGCCGCACGGTTCTCCTGGCCCCAGCGGCGCGTGTCCAGCGGGCCATCGGCCTGCAGGTGCGTGCGCACCTCGGCGGCGGCGTCTTCCAGCAGCGCCTGCCAGCTGCCGTAGCGGCGCGGCAGCAGGTGCAGCGGCTGTTGCTGCAGCAGCGGCCAGGCCACGCCTTCCAGTTGCGGCAGCGCCGGGGGCGCGGCATCGGCGTCCGATCCTGTAGGTGCCGGCGCGATCAGGCCGTCGCGGATCCGGGTCAGCACCGCCAGGCGCCAGGCGCGCACCAGGGTATAGCTCACCGATCCGGTGCTGGCGCGGCCTTCCCAATGCTTGGCCGCTTGCGAGATGGCGTGCAACGCCGGCGTCGCCGCACCGGCATCGCGTTGCTGCAGCAGCGCCCACCAGCGCTGCAGGAACAGGGCGCGGTCGTCGAGCTGGATCGCCAGCAACTGCCGTTCGTCGAGGTGCGGATGCAGGCGCAGGTCGTCGCGGATCTGCTGTGCGCGTGCGCCCAGCGCGTAGCCGCCGTCGCCGAGCGGTGCCAGTTCGGCGCCGCCGACCACGCGGGCATTGGCGGTCCACAATTGCCCGTCGGCGGGATCGATGCGTTGCGGCGACTGGCTGGTGGACAGCGGCCATGGCGCGCAGCGCGCCTGCGCCGGCACTGTCGCACGCACGTCGTGCATCACCGCATCGGCCGCGCAGTGCGGACCGCGCAGCGGCAGCGGGCCGAGCACGCGCCAGCCGATGTGGCCGTCGCGGTCGGCCAGCACCAGGTTCTGCGCGGGCGTGGCGATGTGCTGCGCACGGGCGAAGGCATCGGGCAGGGTGTCGGCGCGGGCGAAGTCGGCCAGCCCCAGATTCAGCGCACCCGGCAACTGCGCGGCCCAGCGCAACGCCAGCGCGCTGCCGTCGGGTTCGTGTTGCAGGATCGGGCCATAGGCGGTGTCTTCGACCTGCAGTTCGGTGTCGGGGGCGCCCGAGACCTTGATCCGTTCGCGATGCACGGAGACCGGCGTGCAGCCGGGCTGCGCCACCGCGGCGCACGGGGTGAGCCGGTACCAGTCGGCGGTATCGGCATAGCTGTTGGTGAACCCCCAGGCGACGTGACCGTTGCTGCCGACGATCACCGCCGGCAGGCCGGGCAGCGAGAATCCGGACACGTCCACGTGGCCGCCCGGCGCCTGCGCATCGGCATAGCGCAGGCGCACGCGGAACCACAGGCTGGGCGCGCGCAGGCCCAGATGCATGTCGTTGGCGACGATGGCGCGGCCGTCGGCGGTGCGGCTGCCGGCGATCGCCCAGTTGTTGCTGCCGGGCGCGCTGGTGGCGACCGCCTCGGTCGCGGCGGGGGCGGGCGCGCCCGCCAGGCGGCGCAGATCGACCTGATCGGCGGAGGGCAGCTCCGCGTCGCCGCGCACGCTGCCGTCCAGTGTCGCGTCCCAACTGCTGCCATCGTGACGCAGCAGGGCGTACAGCGGCGCCGGCAAGCGCTGCTGCAGGCGATACAGGGCCAGCTTGCGCTCGAGTTGCTTGCCCTGCAGGTCGAAGTACATCGCCTGGCCGGCCAGCGCCGAATCCACAGGCTGCCAATCGCGCGGCGCGGCGAACAGCATCAGGTAAGGCCACGGCCGTATCCGCAACGCGTGCAGGCCCTGGTTGACGCCGGCGCTGTAGGCCTGCAAGGCCGCCGCGTGCGTGCCGGCGAACGCGGCCAGTTGCGCGCTGCTGCGCGCGCGCAGGCGATGCGCCCGCCGTGCCTTGTCCACGTCCAGCGCGTGCGGGCCGACCAGTTCGGACAGCTCGCCGGCGGCCGCGCGGCGCAGCAGGTCCATCTCGAAGAAGCGTTCCTGCGCGTGCACGTAGCCGAGCGCGCGCATCGCATCGGCCTCGTCGGCGGCATCGATGGTGACCACGCCCAGCGCGTCGCGCTGGATGCTTGCCGGTGCGCGCAGGCCTTGTAGCGGGGCCTTGCCGTCGAGCGTGGCCAGGCTGCCGCGCAGCAGCAGCCAGATGCCCAGCGCCACGGCCGCCGTCAGCAGCAGCGTCCCCAGCAGCAGGCGTTTCCATCGACCGCGCATCGTCTCTCTCCGGTGGGCAAGTCTTCGATTCTAGACACGACTGCGTGTCGTTCCCGCGTAGGCGCGGCACGCTGTGCGCGGGGTCACGCATCGTGGGTGGTGCGACTCGGGATGTGAATGATTCCGATTGGAACGCGGCGCGGCGGCATCGGGCACTATGGCGCCCTCAGTCGACCCCACGGAGCCCGCCCCATGAAGGGACACCCCGACGTTGTGCAATGCCTCAAGGAGCTGCTGCGCGGCGAACTGGCCGCGCGCGACCAGTATTTCATCCACTCGCGGCGTTACGAGGACCAGGGCCTGCTGGCGCTGTACGAACGCATCAACCACGAGATGGAAGAGGAGACCGAGCACGCCGATGCGCTGCTGCGGCGCATCCTGTTCCTGGAGGGCGACCCGGACATGCGCCCGCATGCCTTCGAACCCGGGCGCACGGTCGAGGAAATGCTGGAGAAGGACCTGAAGGTCGAGTACGAAGTGCGCGCCAACCTGGCCGCGGGCATGAAGCTGTGCGAGCAGCACGGCGACTACGTCAGCCGCGACGTGCTGCTGGCGCAGCTGCGCGACACCGAGGAAGACCATGCCTGGTGGCTGGAACAGCAGCTCGGCCTGATCAAGCGCATCGGCATGGCGCTGTACCAGACCTCGAAGATCGAAGGGCACGTGTCCGGCAAGGACGCCTGATCCGTCCGTGCGCCTCCCACTTTCGGGAGGCGCCGATGCACTGAGCGGGACCCATCCCCGCCATCGCGGCCGTGCCATCGCCGGCCGCTTCTGACCCGCCGATCGTGCCGGTCGCCACAACTCTCGCTGGCCCGCACCGGCGCTGCCGACCTTCGCGGGCGATAGTGCGCATCGCGGTGTCGCGGTGGTTGCTGCTGCAGCAAGGCCGCAGCGACTGCCGACACGCCTTCTGCCCTTCTCGTTTCCTGACGCCGCCGATCGGGTTCGGCCGCGCGCGGCCGCGTGGCTGGATGGCGTGGCTGGCGCATTCGCTCGGTTCGCAGTGCGACGCCATGGCGATCGGGCGAGCCGATCTGTCGTCGCCGTCCTCGCCGATGGCTGTTGCAATGCCGCAAAAATCGGCCGTCGCACGCATCTCGCTGCACACGCGAACCCTTGAAATCCAGGCGTTTGCGCGCCTCGCCACGTCCGCGGCAAAGGCCCTGCGGACAATGCTTGCAAAACGGTAGTGATCGCTATACGGTAGTTTTCACTACTTAATTGCGCGATGGCGAGGGGGCGTTCGATGCAGGCGAGTCCGGGAATGAAGCGGTACGGCGCGGTCGGTGTGGTGGTCGCGGGATGGCTGCTGGCGACCGCGCCGGCGTGCGCCGCGCCGGCCGCGGCGCAGGGGTTGTGGCTGACCGCGGCCAAGGACGCGGTGGTGGAGTTCGCGCCCTGCGCGGATGCGGCCACGGCCTTGTGCGGACGCATCGTCTGGGACAAGGACGCCGGCACCGCCACCGATACCTGCGGTGTGCAGATCGCGCGTCTGGGGCGCGAGGACGGCGATACCTGGCGCGACGGCTGGGCGTTCGATCCGCGCAGCGGCAAGCGCTACAAGGCCACGCTGCGCGCCAGCGGCAAGTCGCTGGACCTGCGCGCCTTCGTCGGGGTGGAAGTGCTCGGCGAGACCGAACGCTTCACCCGCGTGCAGACGCTGCCCAGCACGCCGGTCTGCGCGACGTGATCCACCCGCCGCGCGCGCAACGCGCCGGCACCCTCGACGTGCGGGGCCCGCGACGGCCGCCGCGCGTCCCACCTTCCTCAGCGAACAGGGGAGATTGAGATGACTGCAGTCCGCTTCATGGCGACCCTCGCGGGCGCACTGGCCCTGCACGGCGCGTGCTGTGCCCAGGCGCAGGCCCAGCAGGCCGACGCCGATGGCATGGTCAACTACGAGTTCCAGAACCAGATCAAGCTGATGAGCGAGCAGCGCACGCGCGGCGTGTCCGACTCGCTGATGCGCCCATCGCTGAAGTGGACCACCCAGTTCGTGCACGCCAGTGGTTTCGTCGCGCTGCTGGAGGTGGCCAAGGTCAGCAAGAAGCAGTTCCTCGATGGCGACGGGCTGGGCATCACCGCGGCGGCCGGCTACCGTTTCGGCAATCCCGATGCCTGGCATGCCGGCGTCGGCCTGGCCACCGAGCGCTTCCCCGGCGCCAGCTTCCTGGCCCCGCACCGGATCGACCTGGAGACCGGAACGCCCGAGGACATCCGCCGCACCGACTACGACAGCAATTTCGGCGTGCTCGAACTCGGCTACGGCGCGGTCGAGGGCCGCCTGCTGTACGTGTTCTCCAAGACCTACCGCGGTGCCGATACCGGCGGCGTGTGCGCGCAGATCCTGCAGTTCGCGGCCGACCCGACGACGGCGCTGCGCTGCTTCGCCCGTGGCGAGCACGACTCGCGTGGCACCTTGCTGGGCGATCTCAACTACCAGACGCCGCTGCTGCCGTCGGTATTGCCGTCGACCACGCTGCGCCTGCACGCCGGCTACCAGAAGCTGCGCAACTTCAGCGAGGGCAGCTTCGCCGACTACCAGATCGGCGTCACACACAAGCGCTGGGGCCTGGACTGGAACCTGGACTGGGTCAGCACACGGGTCAACGCGCACGAGCTGTACTGGGTGCAGGACGGCGCGCGCATCCGCAAGACCGACGGCGACACCCTGGTAGCCTCGATCGGCTACACGTTCTGACCGATGCGCAGCGAACTGCTCGATGCCGACCGGGGCGGCGACCAGCCGCTGGTGCTGGCGGTGGACCTGGGAACCTCCGGCTGCAAGTGCGCGCTGGTCACCCTGGACGGCCAGGTGATCGCCTGGGCCTTCGAACCGGTGCCGCTGCACGTGCATGGCGTCTGCGCCGAGCAGGATCCGCGCGACTGGTGGAACGCGTTGCTGGTCACCGCGGCGGCGGTGCTGCAAGGCGGCGAGGCGTTGCGCCAGCGGGTGACCGCGGTGTGCTGCTCGACCCAGGGCGAGTGCACCGTGTGCGTGGACCGCGACGGCCGCGCGCTGGGCAATGCCATGCTGTGGCTGGACATGCGCGGGCAGGCCGCGATCGCGCGGCGCCTGCGCGGTCGTTGGCTCAACGTGCGCGGCTATGCGCCGCTGAAGCTGCTGCGCTGGTTGCGCCTGAGCGGCGGCGCGCCGGCCGGCAGCGGCAAGGATTGCGCCGGCCATATCGCCTACCTGCGCGACCACGAACCGCAGCGTTACCAGCGCACGCACAAGTTCCTCAACGCGCTGGACTATCTCAACCTGCGCCTGACCGGGCGTTTCTGCGCCACCGCCGATTCGGTGCTCACCACCTGGGTCACCGACAACCGCGACCCGATGCGCATCCGCTACGACGACGGCCTGCTGCGGCTGCTCGGCATCGAGCGCGACAAGCTGCCGGAGCTGGTGGCCTCCACCGAAGTGCTGGGGCCGTTGCTGCCGCAGGTGGCGGCGCAGCTGGGGCTGTCGCCGCAGACCCGGGTGATCGCCGGCGCCATCGACAACTCGGCGGTGGCGGTGGCCGCGGCGGTCGAGGACTACGCCGCGCATCTGTATCTGGGCACCTCGTCGTGGCTGGGCGCGCACGTGCCGCGGATGAAGACCGACGTGTTCAGCAACATCGCCGCGGTGCCGTGCGCAGTGAGCGGGCGCTACCTGGCCACGGCGCTGCAGTCCACCGCCGGCGCCAACCTGTCGTTCCTGCGCGACCGCATCCTGTTTCATCCCGACGAACTGCTGCGCGACGAAGAACGCCCGGACGTGTACGAGGTGCTCAACGTCATCGCCGCGCGCGTGCCGGCCGGCGCCAACGGGCTGGTGTACATGCCGTGGCTGTTCGGCGAGCGTACCCCGGTCGAGGACCACAGCCTGCGTGCCGGCTTGGTCAACCTGTCGCTGATGCATACCCGCGAGGACATCATCCGTGCCTTCATGGAAGGGGTGGCGCTGAACACGCGCTGGATGATGGAGCCGTTCGCGCGCCTGCTCGGCCGCGATCCCGGCGTGATCGCCGCGGTCGGCGGCGGCGCGCAGTCGGACCTGTGGTGCCAGATCATCGCCGACGTCAGCGGCCAGCCGATCCGGCAACTGCACAACCCGATCCAGGCCAATGCGATCGGCGCCACCTTCATCGCCGGCGTCGGCCTGGGCCGGCTGCGCTTCGCCGACCTGCCGGCGCTGCAACGCGCGCGCCGGGTGTACGAGCCGTCGCCGCTCACCCGCGCGCTGTACGACGACCGCTATGCGATGTTCCGCGAATTGCAGCGCACCCTCGCGCCGATCTACCGCCGCATGAATCCCGTTCCCGAGTGCGTGCCGGAGGTTCCCCAGCATGTTTGCCCATGAACAACGCGCGCGCGTGGTCGCGCTGTGCGTGGACCTGTCGCGGCGCGGCTATCTGGCCGGCACCGGCGGCAACGTCGCCTTGCGCCTGGATGCCAAGCGCTTCGCGGTGACGCCGTCGGCCATCGATTACCTGACGATGCGCGCCGAGGACATCTGTGTGGTGCGCCTGGCCGACCTGCGGCAACTGGACGGCGCCGCCACGCCGTCGGTGGAGACCGGCCTGCATGCGCAGGTGCTGCGCCGCCGGCCCGACGTGGCCTGCAGCATCCACACCCATCAGCCGGTGGCCAGCGCCTGCGCGCTGCTAGGCGCGGCGCTGGCGGTGGAGGATCCGGCATTGCAGGCAGCGATCGGCACGCGCGTGCCGATGGTCGGCTACTTCCCGTCCGGCACCGGGCTGCTGGCCTGGTTGCTGGCGCGCCAGCTGCGGCCGTCGAGCAACGCCTACCTGATGCGCAACCACGGCGTGCTGTGCTGCGGCCGCAGCCTGGAACAGGCGGTGGCGGCGGTCGATGCGCTGGAGCAGTTGGCGTGCGATCACCTGGCGCGCCGCATCGAACGCCGCGCGCTGCACGACGCCGGCCTGGCCTTGCCGTTGCGTGCCGTCCTCACTGCACTGGAGGCCTGACCCCATGCACGCGCTTTCCGTTTCCGTTCCCCCGAACCCGGCACCGACCATGAGCCAGACCCCCGCCATTTCGCAATGGCCCGATGTGGACCAGCTGTACGCGCGCTTCCATACGCTGGTGAACCAGCCGATGCGGCCGATCGGCGCCGCCGGCATGGCCAAGGTGATGCGCTATTTCGACGCGCGCTGCCAGGGCTCCAGGCGCCTGGGCGAGGCGGCCAAGCAGGTGATCCCCGGTGGCGTGCAGCACAACCTGGCGTTCAACCATCCGTTCCCGCTGGCCATGCACAGCGCCGAGGGCGCGTACCTGACCGACGTGGACGGCAACCGCTACATCGACTTCCTGCAGGCCGGCGGCCCGACCCTGCTCGGGTCCAATCCGCCGGAGCTGCGCGAACACGTGCAGGCGGTGCTGGACCAGTGCGGCCCGGTGACCGGCCTGCTGCACGCGTACGAGGTCAAGCTGGCCGAACTGGTCTGCGCCAGCATGCCGGCGGTGGAGATGCTGCGCCTGCTCGGCTCCGGCACCGAGGCGGTGATGGGCGCGGTGCGCCTGGCTCGCACCCACACCCGCAAGAAATGGATCATCAAGATCGGCGGCGCCTACCACGGCTGGAGCGACCAGTTGGTGTACGGCATGCGCCTGCCGGGCACCGGGCGCATGGAGGCGATCGGCATCCCGCGCGGCGCCACCGCCTACACCCAGGAATGCCATCCCAACGATCTGGAGGCATTGCGGCGCAAGCTGCAGTTCAATCGCCTGCGCGGCGGCACCGCGGCGGTGCTGCTGGAACCGCTGGGGCCGGAAAGCGGCACGCGGCCGGTGCACCACGACTACAACCGGCAGGTGCGCAAGTTGTGCGACGAGTTCGGCGCGCTGCTGATCTTCGACGAAGTGGTCACCGGCTTCCGGCTCGGCCCGGGCGGTGCGCAGGGCTACTTCGGGGTCATGCCCGACATCACCGTGCTCGGCAAATGCCTGGCCGGCGGCTATCCGATGGCCGGCGCGATCGGCGGCCGCCGCGAGGTGATGATGAGCCTGGTCGGCGGTATCGGCACCACGGCGCGGCGCGCCTTCGTCGGTGGCACGCTGTCGGCCAATCCGCTGTCCTGCGTGGCCGGTTACCACGCCTTGCTGGAAGCGCAACGCAGCGACGCCGCCGGCCAGGCCGGCCGCGCCGGCGATCGCCTGCGGCAGGGCCTGGAGGCGATCATCCGCCGTCTCGGCCTGCCGTACGTGGTCTACAACATGGGCTCGATCGTGCACCTGCAGACCTCCGGCGTGCTGCTGCTGGACACCGGCAACCTGTACAAGCTGTGGCGCGTGCGCAACGAAGCCAAGGAGCGCAAGCACATGATGGAAGAGATGGGCGCGGCGTATTCGGCGCACGGGCTGATCACCCTGGCCGGCAGCCGCATCTACACCAGCCGCGCCGATACCGATGCGGTGGTGGACGAGGCGCTGAACCGCTTCGACGACGTGTTCAAGCTGGTGTAGCGCATGCCCACCGTCCCGCAGATCGAAGCACTCTGGCTGCACACCCGCGCGCGGCTCGTGGCCAAGCGCCTGCTCGGCGACGATGCGGCAGCGCTGGCGCTGCGCTGTCCGGGCAGCACGGCGATGTGCTGTGGCGCGCTCGAGGCGGAGCGGCCGCAGTGGCTGGACTGGCGCGACCCGGCGCTGCCGGCATGGGCGCAGGTGCACGCGCAGGTGTATGCGCGGCGTCCGGATGTCGGCGCCAGCGCCTGGTCGGCCGGCGTGTTCGGCCTGCGCCTGGCCGACGTCGGCGGCGTGCTGCCGCAGGTGTTCGACGAGCAGGCCCGGCACATCGGGCCGATGCCGGCGCCGTTTCCTGCGCTCGACGCGTTGGCGACGGCCGCGCCGGGCGTCGGCAGCGTCCTGCTGTTCGGCGGACGACCGCTGTGTCTTGGCATCACCGCGCAGCGGCTGGCATTGAACGTGGAGTTGTTCGAGAAATGCGCCAAGGCCTATGTGCTTGCCGCGGCCACCGGCGGGCAGGTGCGGGAGCTGCCCTGGTGGGTGCGGCGCATCGCCAACGGGCGGCTGCGCAAGGACCAGATGCGGGCTGCCGCGGCCTTCGCTGCGGGCGAACTGCCGGCCGAGAGCAAAGGCTACTGAGGGTCCATCGCGATGACCGCCAAGCCATCCCCTTCTTCCCTCGCATCAACCGGCGTCCAAGCGACACGTCCGCTCGCCGCGGCCTTGTCGATCGGCGCCATCGCGCTGCTGATCCTCGGCGTGCAGCCGATCGTGCTCGGCGCACTGGTCGAGCAGCACCTGATCACGCTGCCCGGCGTGGGCGTGGTGGCGATGGGCGAGATCATCGCCCTGGGCATCGGCGTGGCGCTGGGCGATGCGCTGCTGCCGGTGTCCTGGCAACGCACCACGGCGGTCGTGGCGGCGTTGCTGGCCGCGCTGCTGAACCTGGCCACGGTACAGGCACAGGGCGATGCGGCGTTCGTCGCGCTGCGCGCCGTCGCTGGCCTGGCCGAGGGCCTGCTGGTCTGGGTGGCCACCGTCAGCATCGTGCGCGCGGCCACACCGGACCGGATCACCGCGGTGTTCATGGTGCTGCAGGCGCTGGCGCAGATTGCGCTGGCGGCGGCGCTGGCGCTGTGGGTGTTGCCGGCGGCCGGCTGGAAGGGCGGTTTCGTCGCCATGGCCGCGACCTGCCTGCTGGTGCTGCCGCTGGCGGCGGCACTGTCGGTGCCGGCAAGCCTGGCTCGCGCCGCCAATACGCAGTGCGCGGCGACCGCCACCGCCAGGCTGCGCTGGTCGCCGGCGACGCTGGCGCCATTGCTGGTGGCGTTCCTGCAGATGTCGGCGATCGGCGCGCTGTGGGCGTACCTGGAGCCGCTGGCGTTGCGCGCGGGGCTGGACGCGCATGCGGCGCAACTGCAGACCTCGTGGGTGCTGGGCATGCAGATCGTCGGTGGCCTGGCGGCGATCTACTGGGTGCGGCGACTGTCGGTGACGGCGACCCTGACCCTGGGCAGCGTGGCGCTGTGCCTGGTGGCCGCGGCGATGTACCGGGTTCCGGGCAATGCGGCGCTGGGCTTTGCCGCGGTGTGCGTTGCGTTCGGCTTCGCCTGGATGTTCCTGATGCCGTTCCATGTCGGCCTGGCGCTGCGCGCCGATGCGCAGGGGCGGGTGGCGGTGCTGGTGCCGGCCGCGCAGTTGATCGGGTCGGCCTGCGGGCCGTTACTGGCGTCGCTGCTGCTGCACGCCGACGATCCGGCGCCGGTGCCGCTGGTCGGTCTGGGCTTTGCGCTGACCGCGGCGCTGCTGGCGTTGTGGATCGGCCGACGGCAGCGCCGTCCGGCCGTCGTGGAGGCGGGCTCGCATGCTGGCTGATGGTGGTGGCCGTGCGAGCATGCTGGCCGCGGCGATGACGCGCTTCCGTCGGCCGCGCATGGCGCAGGGCAGGAGATTGCCAGGCACCGAGCGATGGCCGATGTCCGCCAAGCAGGAGAGCGGCGATGGCGTCTGAGCCCGTGCTGGACACCCCACCGGAGACGGTCGCGGCGCTGTTCGCCGCGCAGCAGGCCACCGCGCTGGCCTGGCGCGGCGCCTCGGCGAACACGCGGCGCGCGCATCTGCGTGCGCTGCGCGATGCCTTGCTGGCGCGACGGAAGAAGCTGATCGCCGCCTTCGCCGCCGATTTCGCCAAGCCCGCACTGGAAGTGGAATTGACCGAGCTGCTGCCGGTGGTCGACGAGATCGCCACCGCCATCGCGCAGCTGCCGCGCTGGATGCGTCCGCGCAAGGTCTCGCCCACCTTGCTTGCGCTGGGTACGCGCGCGCGCATCGCGTTCCAGCCCAAGGGCCGCTGCCTGATCATCGGGCCCTGGAACTACCCGGTGGCCGCCGTGCTGGGGCCGTTGGTGTCGGCACTGGCCGCCGGCAACACGGCGCTGATCAAGCCCTCCGAATTCACCCCGCAGGTCAACGCGGTGCTGCAGGCGGTGCTGGACGAGGCATTCGCACCGGAAGAAGTGGCCCTGGTGCAGGGCGGCGCGGCCACTGCGCAGGCCTTGCTGGCCTGTCCGTTCGACCATGTGTTCTTCACCGGTTCGGCGGCGGTGGGCCGTGAGGTGATGGCCGCGGCGGCGCGGCAGCTGACGCCGGTGACCCTGGAACTGGGCGGCAAGTCGCCGGTCATCGTCGACCGCAGCGCCGACCTGCGTCTTGCCGCCGAGGTGATCGTCTGGGCCAAGCTGGTCAATGCCGGACAGACCTGCATCGCGCCGGATACCTTGTTCGTGCATCGCGACGTCAGCGCGCGCCTGCTCGCACACTGCCGCGCCCTGCTGGCGCAGCGCTACGGTGCCGACGCGCAGGCGGTCGCCTCCAGCCCGCACCTGGCGCGCATGATCCACCCGGCGCATGCCGCGCGGGTGGCCGCGCTGATCGACGAAGCGCGCGCCGGCGGCGCGCAGTTGCTGGCCGGTGGCGAGCACGACGCGGAGCGCTGCTACGTGGCGCCGACGCTGCTGGCGCAGGTGCCGGCGCAGGCGCGGATCGCGCAGGAAGAGATCTTCGGTCCGGTACTGCCGCTGATCGAGTTCGCGCGCCTCGACGAGGTGCTCGACCGGCTCGACGCCGCGCCCAAGCCGCTGGCGCTGTACCTGTGGAGCCGCGATCGCGCCGGCATCGCCCAGGTGCTGGCGCGCACCAGTTCCGGCAGCGCGGTGGTCAACCACTGCCTGCAGCAGTTCGTGCACAGCGGTTTGCCGTTCGGCGGGGTGGGCGCCTCGGGATTCGGCAGCGCGCACGGCGTGCACGGCTTCCGCACCTTCTCGCACGAACGCGCGCTGCTGCGCGGCGGCCGACTGCCGATCGTCAAGGCGTTCTTTCCTCCGTACACCACGTTGCAGCGGCGCTTGGCGGCCGGCCTCAGCGGTTGGCTGGCACGGCGCTGAGCGACGTTGCCGGTGTGCCAGCGGCGGGCGCGGTAAGATGCGATGTCGGCGCGTGCCGCGACGTCGCGGCGCAGCCCGCGCACCCATTGCCGCGGCGATGCGTGCCGTCAGGCTGGCGACGTGCCGCCACTGCGGCGCCTGCTGCTTTACCACCATCGAGATCCCATGCCCGCCGACACGCCGCGTCCCTCCGCCCCGCACCGCCCGCGCCTGACCGGGAACAAGGTGCCGGCCCAGCATCGCGCCACCGAGACCTACGAACAGATCCTCTCGGTCACCGCGCAACTGCTCGGCGACGTCGGCGTGGAGCGGCTGTCCACCAACCTGGTGTGCGCGCGTGCCGGGCTGACGCCGCCGGCGCTGTACCGCTATTTCCCCAACAAGTACGCGCTGCTGTCGGAACTGGGCCGGCGGCTGATGGAGCGGCAGAACCAGCTCGTCCCGAAGTGGATCACCCTGCAGGCGATGAGCGGCACGCGCGAGGAGTTGCAGCGCGCACTGGCCGGGTTGGTGCTGGATACCTACCGCGTCACCAAGGCGACAGAGGGCGGCGTCTGGGTGCTGCGCGCGTTGCGCGCGGTGCCGGCGCTGCAGCAGGTGCGCCTGGAGTCGCATGCGCAGGTGACCAAGGGCCAGGTGCGCTTCCTCAGCGAGGCCTTCCCCGACGCCGACCCGCGCCAGTTGCGCCTGGTCAGCCGCATCGTGGTCGACCTGATCTATGCCACGGTGGAACTGTTGTTCGACACCCGTCTGAGCGCGCGCGCGGTGGCCGATACGGTGGCGGCGATGATCGCCAGCCATATCGAGCAGTTGCGCGATGCTGCGACAGTAGGCTAGGCGACTTGGACTCGGTCGCTCGGGCAGCCGCGTTGTGCGAGGGGCTTCAGCCCCGACGCGCTGCAGGTGATGCGCGTCGGGGCTGAAGCCCCTCCCACAAAAGCCTCGTGACGTGCAGGTATTGGGGACGCTTGGCTTCGCACGCGATGCGCGTGCAGCCAGTGGTCGCTGTTGCGCTTCAACCGCGACGCTTCAGCGGTAAGGCCTCGCGGCAGAAGCCGCTCCTAAGAGAAGCGGGATGCCGCGCCGTATGCAAACGCTGCACCGGCGCGAAACTCCCATCCCGAATCCCGAATCCCGAATCCCGAATCCCGCGCTTGGCGCCAAGCGCTTACTCCACCGCCAGATCGTCGACCTTCTGCCACCCGCGCGGCAGCAGCCCGCCGCGGCTGGCGCGGGCGCCGAGGTAGGCGTCCAGGTCCTTGAACGACAGCGACATGGTGCGTTGGCCGCTCTTCACCAGCAGCGTGTTGCCCGGCGCCACCGCGGCGATCGCCACCACCCGCTCGGTGCTGAGCTTGGCCTTGGGGATGTCGATGATCTTGTTGCCCTTGCCCTTGTCCAGCTCGGGCAGGTCGGCGACCGGGAACGCCAGCAGGTGGCCGGCGCTGGTGACCGCGACGATGCGGTCGCTGCCGGCGCCGCTCACCGGCGCGGGCGGCAGCACCTTGGCGTTCGGTGTCAGGTTGAGCATGGCCTTGCCGGCCTTGTTGCGGCTGGTCAGGTTCTCGAAGCGGGTGACGAAGCCGTAGCCGTGCGAGGACGCCAGCACCAGACGGCTGTCGTTCTCGCCGCTGGCGATGGCCTGGAACGAGGCACCGGCCGCAGGCGAGAAGCGTCCGGTCAGCGGCTCGCCGTTGCCGCGCGCCGAGGGCAGGGTGTGGACCAGGGTCGAATAGGCACGGCCTTCCGAATCCAGGAACGCCACCTGCTGCGTGCTGCGCCCGCGTACCGCCGCCAGCAGGCCGTCGCCATCGCGGTAGGACAGCGCCGCCGGATCCACGTCGTGGCCCTTGGCCGCGCGGATCCAGCCCTTCTCCGACATCACCACGGTCATCGGCTCGCTCGGCACCAGCTCGGTCTCGTCGATGGCCTGGGCCGCACCACGCTGCACCAGCGGCGAGCGCCGCGCATCGCCGAACTTCTTGGCGTCGGCCATCAGCTCGTCCTTGATCAGCTTCTTCAGCTTGGTCTTGCTGGCCAGCACCGCCTGCAGCTGCTCGCGTTCCTTGGCCAGCGCGTCCTGCTCGCCACGGATCTTCATCTCCTCCAGCCGCGCCAGCTGGCGCAGGCGCGTTTCCAGGATGTAGTCGGCCTGTTCCTCGCTGAGCCCGAAGCGCGCGATCAGTGCCGGCTTCGGCTCGTCCTCGGTGCGGATGATGCGGATCACCTCATCCAGGTTGAGGAACGCGGTCAGCAGGCCTTCCAACAGGTGCAGGCGGCGCTCGACCTTCTCCAACCGATGGTTGAGGCGGCGCACCACGGTGTCGCTGCGGAAGCGCAGCCATTCCTCCAGCAGGGTCTTGAGGTTCTTGACCTGCGGGCGGCCGTCCAGGCCGATCACGTTGAGGTTGACCCGGTAGCTGCGCTCCAGGTCGGTGGTGGCGAACAGGTGGCCCATCAACTGCTCGGCGTCGACCCGGTTGGAACGCGGCACCAGCACCACCCGCACCGGGTTGGCGTGGTCGGACTCGTCGCGGATGTCTTCCAGCCACGGCAGCTTCTTGGCGCGCATCTGCTGCGCGATCTGCTCGATCACCTTGGACGGCGACACCTGGTACGGCAGCGCCGTGACCACGATGTTGGCGTTTTCCTTCTGGTAGGTAGCGCGGGCGCGTACGCTGCCATGGCCGGTTTCGTAAATGGTGCGCAGGTCGGCGGCAGGGGTGATGATCTCGGCGGTGGTCGGGTAGTCCGGGCCGCGCACGTGTTCGCACAGGTCGGCGACGCTGGCGTCGGGGTCGTCGAGCAGGCGGATCAGCGCGCTGACGATCTCGTTGAGGTTGTGCGGCGGCACGTCGGTGGCCATGCCCACGGCGATGCCGGTGGTGCCGTTGAGCAGCAGGTGCGGCAGCCGCGCCGGCATCCAGGTCGGCTCGTCCAGGGTGCCGTCGAAGTTCGGCGACCAGTCCACCGTGCCCTGGCCCAGTTCGCCCAGCAGCACTTCGGCGATCGGGGTCAGCTTGGACTCGGTGTAACGCATCGCCGCGAACGACTTCGGGTCGTCGGTGGAGCCGAAGTTGCCCTGGCCTTCGATCAGCGGGTAGCGGTAGGAGAACGGCTGCGCCATCAGCACCAGCGCTTCGTAGCAGGCGCTGTCGCCGTGCGGGTGGTATTTGCCGATCACGTCGCCGACGGTGCGCGCGGACTTCTTCGGCTTGGCCGTCGCGTTCAGGCCCAGCTCGCTCATCGCATAGATGATGCGCCGCTGCACCGGCTTGAGCCCGTCGCCGAGGAAGGGCAGGGCGCGGTCCAGCACCACGTACATGGAGTAGTCGAGGTAGGCGCGTTCGGCGTATTCGCGAAGCGGCAGCTGTTCGAAGCCATGGAAGGCGGGGCGGGCGAGATCGGTCATGCGCAGGAAATACCTATAGGGGAACGCGGCGCCAGGCGCCGCAGGTCAGCCGGTCGATTATCCGGATGCGGCCGGCGATGCCAAGCCGCGCGTGCCGCCGGCGCTGGCCAGGTAACGGGCCGGAGGATGGCCGAAGCGGCCGCGAAAGGCGGTGACGAAGGCGCTGGGGCTGCTGTAGCCCAGCCGGAAGGCGGTGTCGGCGACGCTGGCGCCGTCGCTGAGCCGGCGCAGCGCCTCGGCCAGCCGCGCCTGCTGGCGCCAGCCGGCGAAGCCGAAGCCGGTCTCGTCGCGGAAGTGGCGGCTCAGGCTGCGCGCCGACAGCCCGGCCCAGTGCGCCCATTGCGCCAGCGAGCGGTCGTCGGCGGGGGTTTCCAGCAACTGGGTGGCGATGCGCAGCAGCCGGCGGTCGCGCGGCATCGGCAGGTGCAGATGCTCGACCGGGGCGTTGCGCACCTCGTCCAGCAGCACCGCGCACAGGCGCTGCTGCTCGGCCGCCAGCACCGGCGCCACCCCCCACTGGCTCATCCGTCGCAGCACCTCCCGGAACAGGCCGTTCATGCCGATCACGCAGGTCCGCGGCGGCAGGTCGGCGCAGACGTCGGGGCGGATCAGCACCAGGTAGCTGCGCACCCGCCCGGACACCTGCACCGTGTGCAGTTCCTGCGGCGGCATCCAGCCGGCACAGCCCGGCGGCAGCGACCACTGGCCGTGCGCGGTGCGGGTGCTCAGCACGCCGTCCTCCACATAGATCAATTGCCCGCGCACGTGGCGGTGCCAGTCCACCTCGCGCCGCAGCGACACCGGCGAATGCGCGATGAAGGCCAGCGCGGGCGGGCCATCGGCGCGCTCGAACCACTCCATGGCGCGCGGGTCCAGCGCGCTGTCGGAGCCGACGCTGGCCGGAGCGTCGGCCGGCTGGATTGGCGCGATTTCGATATCCATTGTCCAGATTGTAATACCGAGCCATGGCCGCGCGCCGCTACAGTGCGCTCGCCGTCAGCGTTCCTTCGCTGCAACGCAGCATCTAGTTTCCTTGGGGATATTTTCTTGACATATATTTCTAAATGAAAATAATAGGCGACCATGAACTGCGCTCCCTCCTTTCCTGGCCAGCCCTCGTTCGGCCTGTTGCTGCGCCAGGTGCGTGACGGCCTGATGCGCCGCCTCGACCGCGCCATGGCCGGGCTGGAGCCGGACCTGGGCTTCAGCCACTACATCGGCATGAAGGCCCTGGCCCACATGGCGCCGTGCACCGCCAACGAACTGGCCCAGGCCATCGACCAGAACCCCAGCGCGGTGACGCGCCTGCTGGACAAGCTGGAAGACCTGGGCTGGGTGCGCCGCGAGGCGCACGCGCAGGACCGCCGCGCGTTGCGCCTGGTGCTGACCGACGAAGGCCAGGCGCTGTGGCAGCAGCTCAAGCAGCGCGGCGACGACGTCATCGCCGATGCCTTGCGCGATTTGTCCGCCGACGAGCGCGAGCACTTGTTTTCGCTGTTGGTCCGCGTCCGCGATTCCCTCAATTCGCCCTGAACCCGCCCACATGACTCTGTCTTCTTCTCCCTCCCGCCTGCGCCCGTTCGCGGTCGCGGCCCTCACCCTGGCACTGGCGGCCTGCGCCAGCAGCCGTGGCCTGGAACCGCAGGGGCGCCGGCTCGATGCCGACCGCCAGCTGCACATCGGCAAGACCCTGGCCGCCGACGCGCTGGCGCCGGCGCCGTGGCCGCAGCAGGACTGGTGGAAGGCGCTGGGCGATCCGCAGCTCGACGCGCTGATCGCCGAGGCCCTGCAGGGCACGCCCAGCCTGGACGCGGCCGATGCGCGGCTGCGCCTGGCGCAGGCGCAGGCCGGCGCGGCCGATGCCGACCGCGGCGCCAAGCTGTCGCTGTCGGCCGGCTACACCGGCCTGCAACTGCCCAAGGGCCTGGCCGGCGACGAGATCGGCGGCAAGTACATCCACAACGAGCAGGCGCTGCTGAACTTCAGCTACGGCTTCGACCTGTGGGGCGGCAAGCGCGCCTCGTGGGAGGCGGCGGTGGACCAGGCGCATGCGGCCGAGGTCGACGCGCAGGCCGCGCGCCTGGACCTGTCGGCCGGCGTCGCCCGCGCCTATGCGCAACTGGGTTACGCCTGGCATCTGTACGACCTGGCCGGCGCCGAACTGGCGCGCTCGGAGAACAGCCTGAAGCTGGTGCGGCAGCGCCGCGATGCCGGCATCGACAACAACCTGCAACTGCGCCAGGCCGAGGCGCGGGTGCCGGCGGCGCGCCAGCAGCAGGCGGCGGCGCAGCAGCAGATCGACGAAGCGCGCACCGCCCTGGCGGCCTTGCTCGGCCGCGGCCCGGATCGCGGGCTGCAGATCGAGCGCCCGCGCCTGCTCGACCCGCAGGTCGCGCGGGTGCCGTCGGTGCTGCCCAGCGACCTGCTCGGCCGCCGGCCCGACGTGGTCGCCGCGCGCTGGCGCGTGGAAGCCGCCTCGCAGGGCATCCATGCGGCCAAGGCGCAGTTCTATCCCAGCATCAATCTGACCCTGCTGGGCGGCGTCGCCGCCACCAATCCGGGCGACCTGTTCAAGAGTTCGTCGGTGCTGGGCCTGCTCAGCCCCGGCGTGAGCCTGCCGCTGTTCGACAGCGGGCGGCTGCGCAGTCAGCTGGCCGAGCGCGATGCGCAGTACGACCTGGCGGTGGCCAACTACAACCAGACCCTGGTGGCGGCGCTGCGCGAGGTGGCCGACCAGGTCAACGCCGCGCGTTCGCTGGCCGAGCAGGCGCAGCAGCAGGCGCAGGCGCTGCAGACGGCGCAAGCCGCCTTCGACCTGTCGCAGCAGCGCTACCGCGCCGGCATCGGCAACTACCTGGACGTGCTCAGCGCGCAACAGCAGTTGCTGGACGCGCAGCAGCGCCTGGCGTCGCTGCAATCCAATCAGATCCTGGTCTCGGTGCGCCTGAATCAGGCGCTGGGCGGCGGCTACGACGCCACCTCCGCCGCCGATGCGCCGAGCTCTTCTTCTTCCGCACCTTCGCATTCCTGAGATCGCTGCAATGAATCAGACAACGACCCCCGCTTCCTCCGCTCCCGCTCCCAGCCGGCGCGGCAAGCTGCTGCGCGGCCTGGCCGTGGTAGTGGTGCTGGTGCTGATCGCGCTGGCGATCTGGTATTTCCTGGTCGGCCGCTGGCACGAGGACACCGACGACGCCTACGTGCAGGGCAACCTGGTGCAGATCACCCCGATGGTGGCCGGCACCGTGGTGCGCATCGACGCCGACGACGGCATGCGCGTGGAGCGCGGCCAGCCGCTGGTCAAGCTCGACCCGGCCGACACCGAGGTCGCCCTGCAGCAGGCCGAGGCCAATCTGGCGCGTACCGTGCGCCAGGTGCGCGGTCTGTACCGCTCGGTCGAGGGCGCCCAGGCCGAGCTGTCCGCGCAGCAGGTGACCCTGCAGCGCGCCCGCGCCGACGTCGCCCGCCGCGCCAGTCTGGTCGCCACCGGTGCGATCTCCGCCGAAGAGCTGGCGCATGCCCGCGATCAGCTGGCCGCCGCCGAGGCCGCGGTCAGCGGCTCGCGCGAGACCCTGGCGCGCAACCGCGCGTTGATCGACGAGAACGGCGTGGCCGACCAGCCCGACGTGCAGGGCGCCGCCGCGCAGGTGCGCCAGGCCTTCCTCAACAACGCCCGCAGCGCCATCGTCGCGCCGGTGTCCGGCTACGTGGCACGGCGCTCGGTGCAGGTCGGCCAGCGCGTGCAGCCCGGCACCGCGTTGATGGCGGTGGTGCCGCTGAACCAGGTGTGGGTGGACGCCAATTTCAAGGAAACCCAGCTCAAGCACATGCGCCTGGGCCAGCCGGTGGAACTGGAGTCGGACGTGTACGGCAGCGCGGTGACCTACCACGGCACCGTGCAGAGCCTGGGCATCGGCACCGGCAGTGCGTTCTCGCTGCTGCCGGCGCAGAACGCCAGCGGCAACTGGATCAAGATCGTGCAGCGCGTGCCGGTGCGCATCGCCATCGACGCCAAGCAACTGGAGCAGCATCCGCTGCGCATCGGTCTGTCGATGAAGGCCGACGTCAACCTGCATGACCAGAACGGCGCGGTGCTGCCGACCAAGCCGGCCAGCGGCACGCTGCTGGATACCGATGTGTATGCGCAGCAGCTGCAGCAGGCCGATGCGGCCGTGAAGCAGATCATCCACGCCAATCTGCCCGACGCCGCCAAGGCGAACTGAGCCCGGTCATGTCCAACCAAGCTGCCGCTCCCGCCGCGCCCGGGGTTCCGGGCGCACCGGCCGCCGGGTTCCGCCCGGCCAGTGTGGCGTTGTGCACGGTGGGCCTGGCGATGGCCTCGTTCATGCAGGTGCTCGACACCACCATCGCCAACGTCTCGCTGCCCACTATCGCCGGCAACCTCGGCGCCAGTTCGCAGCAGGCGACCTGGGTCATCACCTCGTTCGCGGTCAGCAACGCCATCGCGCTGCCGCTGACCGGCTTCCTCAGCCGCCGTTTCGGCGAGACCAAGCTGTTCGTGTGGGCCACGCTGGCCTTCACCGCGGCCTCGCTGCTGTGCGGCCTGGCCCAGAGCATGGGCATGCTGGTGGTATCGCGCGCGCTGCAGGGTTTCGTCTGCGGCCCGATGTACCCGATCACCCAGAGCCTGCTGGTGTCGATCTACCCGCGCGAAAAGCGCGGCCAGGCGCTGGCCTTGCTGGCGATGATCACCGTGGTCGCGCCCATCGCCGGGCCGATCCTCGGCGGCTGGATCACCGACAACTACAGCTGGGAATGGATCTTCCTGATCAACGTGCCGCTGGGCATCATCGCCGCGACCGTGGTCGGCTCGCAGCTGCGCGACCGTCCCGAGCCGATCGAGCGTCCGCGCATGGACTACGTCGGCCTGATCACCCTGATCATCGGCGTCGGCTGCCTGCAGGTGGTGCTGGACCTGGGCAACGACGAGGACTGGTTCAGTTCGACCAAGATCGTCGTGCTGGCCGCGATCTCGGCGGTGGCGCTGGCGGTGTTCCTGATCTGGGAGCTGACCGACAAGGATCCGATCGTCGACCTGCGGCTGTTCCGCCACCGCAACTTCCGCGCCGGCACCATGGCGCTGATCGTGGCCTATGCGGCGTTCTTCAGCGTGTCGCTGCTGATCCCGCAGTGGCTGCAGCGCGACATGGGCTACACCGCGATCTGGGCCGGCCTGGCCACCGCGCCGATCGGCATCCTGCCGGTGATCATGACCCCGTTCGTCGGCAAGTACGCCTCGCGCTTCGATCTGCGGCTGCTGGCCAGCATCGCCTTCATCTTCATGGCCACCACCAGCTTCATGCGCTCGGACTTCAACCTGCAGGTGGATTTCCCGCACGTGGCCGGGGTGCAGTTGCTGATGGGCGTGGGCGTGGCGCTGTTCTTCATGCCGGTGCTGCAGATCCTGCTGTCGGACCTGGACGGGCGCGAGATCGCCGCCGGTTCCGGCCTGGCCACGTTCCTGCGCACGCTGGGCGGCAGCTTCGCCGCGTCGCTGACCACCTACCTGTGGGCCAAGCGCACGCAGCTGCACCATGCGCACCTGACCGAGCACATCTCCACCTACACGCCGGGCATGCAGGAACAGGTGCAGATGATGGGCAACGGCAGCCTGCAGAACGGCGCGGCGCTGCTCAACAACACCATCAACCACCAGGCCTCGCAGATGGGCTTCAACGACATCTTCTACCTGCTGGGCTGGACCTTCCTCGGGATCATCTTCTTCCTGTGGCTGGCCAAGCCGCCGTTCGGCGGCGGCGGTGGCGCGGCGGCGGCTGGCGGCCACTGAGCCTCGACGGCGGCACGTCGGCACGGACGGCACCACGCCCTGTGCCGTTCCGTGCCGCTGCAATGGTGGTGCGATAGCAGCGCTTGCACGCGCCATTGCCTGATGGCGTGCCGTCCGGCGCGCCGCACCCGGGCATGCCAAGTGGCATGCGTGTCCGGCGTCGCGCTCAGGCGCGGGGACACTTGCCGCTGCCGCGGCCTGCGCACCAGAATGCCGCTCTTCGCAGGCTTCGGCAGCCCCGCACATGCAGCGCTTTCTCCGCGCCTTCGGCGCCCGCTTCGCCGCATCGCTTCCGCGCGCGGCCGTCCTCGTACTGCTATGCCTCGGTGCGCACCCAGGCAACGTCCAGGCCGCGCCGCTGCCGGCGCCGTCGCCAGTGCCGGTGACCCCGGCCGATCGCCTGCACGAAGCCTGGTGGGCCGAGCGCCACCAACAGGTGTTGGCGCAAGTACGCGCGCACCCGGATGCGCCGCTGCTGCTGATCGGCGATTCGATCACCCAGAACTACGAGAAGGCGCAGGCACCGGACGAAGACTTCCAGTCGACCTGGCAGACCTTCTACGGCAGCCGCGGCGCGCTCAACCTCGGCTTCAGCGGCGACGCCACCGAACACGTGCTGTGGCGTCTGCAGCACGGCGAGATCGACGGCCTGCGGCCCATGGTCGCGGTCCTGCTGATCGGCACCAACAACACCGGCCACCAAGGGCACAGCGCGGCGGACACGGTGCGCGGGATCGATGCGGTGGTCGCCACGCTGGAGCAGCGCCTGCCGCGCACGCACATCCTGTTGCTCGGCCTGCTGCCCAGCGCACTGTCGGCGCAGAAGAGTGCGCGCGACGCCGAGGTCAACCGCGCGCTGGCGGTGCGCTACGGCGACAATCCGCGTGTGGCCTACCTGGACATCGGCACCGTGTTCCAGCGCGTCGACGGCACGCTGGACCCGAGCCTGTTCTACGATCCGCGGCAGCGTCCCGGCAGTGGCGCGCTGCATCCGGACACGCGTGGGCAGCGGCGCATGGCCGAGGCCATCGAGCCGACCCTGGCGCGGCTGCTCGACGAGGCGCCGCGGGTGCCGCTGGACGCGATGACCGACGTCGACACCGCGCGCATCGCGGTGCCCTGGCTGGAGCAGGATTCCTACGACTGGTACGGCCGCCACCATGCCGCGCTGGACGCCGCGCGGCAGTTGCAGCCGCAGGTGGTGATGCTCGGCGACTCGATCACCCATTTCTGGGCAGGCGCGCCGCAGGCGATCCGGGTGAACGGCGCGCAGGCCTGGCAGCGCGCCTTCGGCGACGCGCGGGTGCTGAACCTGGGCTTCGGCTGGGACCGCACCCAGAACGTGCTGTGGCGGCTGCGCCAGGGCGAGGTCGACGGTCTGGCGCCGCGCTGGGTGGTGATCAACCTCGGCACCAACAACCTCGCCGGCACCGAGCATGCGCGCACCAACACGCCGCAGGAGACCGCCGACGGCGTGGCGGCGGTGGTCGCCGAGATCCGGCGGCGCCTGCCGCGCAGCCGGATCGTGCTGATGGGCATCTTCCCGCGCGGCTTCGCCGCCGATGCGCCGCAGCGTGCGCCGATCCTGGAGACCAACCGCCTGCTGGCCGCGCGCTTCGCCCACGACCCGCAGGTGCGCTGGCTCGACATCGGCGCGCGCTTCCTGCAGCCGGACGGCACGCTGCCGGTGGCGCTGATGCCCGATGGCACCCATCCCAGCGAAGCGGGCTACGCGATCTGGGGCGAGGCGCTGCGCACGCTCGGCGTCGGCGGCTGAAGAGCGTCTCGAACATCACGCGTGCCGCGCCTCAGCGAGAAGCGTGGTCGTCCTCGTAAGAGCGGCTTCAGCCGCGACGGGCATGCCGGTAGGGTTTGGTCGCGGCTGAAGCCGCTTCTGCGAACGACATCCCGTCGTTACTGGCGATGCCCGAACGCCACACGCGCCGCCAGTGTGACTCAGCCGTTGTCCGGCTTGAGCAATTCCAGCACGGCTTCGCGGCGCCGCACCGAGGCGTTGCGATAGCGCGCGAGCAGGGCGCGCTCCTGCGCGTCCTGCGCCAGCAACGGATAGTCGGCGGGCAGGTCCTGCACACGCTTGCCGGGACCGACGCCGCACACCAGTTCGTCGAGCGAGCGGTTCAGCACGCTGCGCAGCGTCGGCAGCAGGCGGAAGCTCGGCGTTTCGCGGTCGTTCTCCCAGGCCGACACCGAGGACTTGGTGACGTCCAGCGCGAAGCCCAACTGCTCCTGGGTGAGCCCGGCGGCTTTTCTGGCTTCGCGCAAACGCTCGCCGAAGCTATTCATCGCGGTGGGCCTTGGGGGACGGCGGGCCTACCAAGATATGGAGCATCCGCCGGCTTGTCGTACAGTCACGCTTGACTCCAATTGTTCGGAGATTCAATACTCGTGCGGTGCGGAATGCACGGACGCGCGAGGATGCGCATGCAGGACATGGATGTTGTGGACACGAGGGTGTCGGCGCCGCGGTGCGCCGCCGCCATGCATTGGCCGATCGCGGCACGACGCGGCGCCTGCCGGTACATGGGGGAGGGCGCATGGCCACCTACGAAGTGAGACTCCGGCGCGTCGCGCAACTGGAGCCGTCCTTGCAGGTGCTGGTGCATGCCGCCAATGCCTACCTGGCCGCGCGTGCGGCCGAACGCCACAACCCGGGCTACCGTGCCTACAAGGTGGCGGTGTGGGTGAAGGGCGTGCGCGTGGACATCGGTCCGTTGCGTCCGCCGCAGCGCTGAGCGCCGCGGCCTGCGCGCAGCCAACAAAAAACCCGCCGAAGCGGGTTTTGAGATCTTGCTCGACCTGTCGGTCGTGGTGCCCAGGAGAGGACTCGAACCTCCACGGTTTTACCCGCTAGTACCTGAAACTAGTGCGTCTACCAATTCCGCCACCTGGGCAACTCAGAACGAGAATTCTGCGCGTGGCAGCAGACCCTGTCAAGCGCTTTGCGACGGCGGCAGTGCAGCGCCGTCGCGGACGCGTCGGTGGCGACCTCAGTAGGCGACGTTGAAGCGCAGGCCCTGGTTGATCGCGCAGCGGTAGCCGAGGGTGCTGCCGGTCTGCTGGTAGCTGGGCAGGGCGAACACGAACATGGTGAAGTCGATGCTGTTGTCCGGATGTACCTGGTAGCGCAGGAACTGCTGGATCGGCTTGCCGTCGCGGCCGACGGTCACGTGCTCGTCGGCGAAGGACAGGGTGCCGTCGGCGGTGACGCGGTAGGCGCCGATGCGCAGGCCGCCGCGGGTCTGGCTGGGCGTGGCGCCGCCGGAGGTGGGCGTGCACTGGCTCAGGTCGATCGCCACGGCGACCGAGGCGCCGCTGTCCAGGGCGCGCTGGATCTCGGTGAGGGAATTGAGCGTGGCGTCGTCGGCGCCGGCGGCGGAGGCGCTGGTGGCGCTGGCGAACAGGGCGGCGGCGAGCAGGGAAGCGGACAGGCTGTGCATGGGGATGCTCCGGAGCGTGGGGGAGGGCGACGGATTGCCGGATGCAAACTAGCGAGGCGCCGATCCGGGTCAACCGACAAAATCGCGAACT
Source organism: Xanthomonas sp. LMG 12460 (assembly GCF_009192895.1). Classification (NCBI taxonomy): domain Bacteria; kingdom Pseudomonadati; phylum Pseudomonadota; class Gammaproteobacteria; order Lysobacterales; family Lysobacteraceae; genus Xanthomonas; species Xanthomonas sp. LMG 12460. The sequence continues at coordinate 45,929 of NZ_NKUH01000088.1, forward strand.
CCCGCCGCGGTCACGCCGGATCTTCGAAGCGGGTCCGCTTGTGACAACGCTGTGTCGGAATCGGCATCGCGCATGCGGTTTTCCGCCGAATCCGCGCACCGCCGAAGCGTGCGCGCGCGCACAGCCGCGCGGCGGTTGGCACGTGCGCCGCACCGCTGCGTGCCGCGGTCGGATCGCGTCATCGATGCCGGCAATCGAGAGCGGCGCAAAAATAGGCGTTGACAAGGTCGCGGCGGCACCGCAGAATTCGCGGCCTTCAGCGCCCAGGTGGCGGAATTGGTAGACGCACTAGTTTCAGGTACTAGCGGGTAAAACCGTGGAGGTTCGAGTCCTCTCCTGGGCACCACATGCAAGATCGCGAGAGCGCTGAACTCTCGCACCGACCGGCCCGCTGACGCGGGCTTCGTCGTTTCTGGGGCGCACGTTCGCCGCAGCGCGCCGCCCGGTTCGGGTGACGCCACCTGCATGGGAGTACCATGCGCGGATGACAACTCGCAAAAGCAAGTCCGGCAAGCCCGGCAAATCCGCGTCCGGCGACGCGCCCACCTCCGATACGCCGAAGAAATCGCGTCTGCCCGCCTGGATGCCCAGCTTCCTGCGCCGTGGCCCCAAGCCGCCGCTGCAACCGCTGCACCCTCCGTCGCCACCGCCGGCGGCCGCGCCCGACACTGCCGCGCCGATCCAGGATCCGTATGCCGCGCGCGAGGCCGAGCGCTATGCGCAGCCGATCGCCAGCCGCGAGGCGATCCTGCAACTGCTCGAACGCTGCGACGGTCCGCAGACCCTGGACGAACTGGCCGAACAGCTCGGTCTGACCGAGCCGACCCGCAAGGAAGCGCTGAGCAAGCGCCTGGGTGCGATGCTGCGCGAGGCCCAGGTCGTGCAGAACCGCCGCGGCGGCTACGCGCCGCTGCAGCAGACCAACCTGATCCCCGGCGTGGTGATCGCCAATCCGGACGGATTCGGCTTCCTGCGCCCGGACGAGGGCGGCGACGACCTGTTCCTGCCGCCGTACGAAATGCGCAAGGTGCTGCATGGCGACCGCGCGCTGGCCAACGTCACCGGCATCGACCGCCGCGGCCGCCGCGAAGGCAGCATCGCGCGCGTGCTCGAGCGCGGCCTGACTCGGATGATCGGCCGCTTCAGCCTGGAAGCCGGCATCGCCTTCGTGGTGCCCGACGACAAGCGCATCCAGCGCAACGTGCAGATCCCCGCCGAAGCCGTCGGCGAGGCCCGCGACGGGCAACTGGTGGTGTGCGAACTCACCTCCGCGCCGGACGCGCGGCGCCCGCCGATCGGCAAGATCATCGCCGTGCTGGGCGACAAGCTGACCCCGTCGCTGCTGGTGGAAGCGGCGATCCACGGCCACGAGCTGCCCTACGAGTTCCCGCAAGAGGTGCTGGACGAAGCCGCGGCGGTGCCGCTGACGGTGGAGCCGGCGGCGATCAAGGGCCGCGTGGACCTGCGGCAGACGCCGCTGGTGACCATCGACGGCGCCGACGCCAAGGACTTCGACGACGCGGTGTTCTGCGAGTCCAACGCCGACGGGTTCCGCCTGGTGGTGGCGATCGCCGACGTGTCGCACTACGTGCGTCCGGGCACGCCGCTGGACACCGAGGCGGTCAAGCGCGCGACCTCGGTGTATTTCCCCGGTTTCGTGGTGCCGATGCTGCCGGAGACGCTGTCCAACGGCATCTGCTCGCTCAACCCCAAGGTCGACCGCATGTGCTTCGTCTGCGACATGCAGATCGACCGCCAGGGCGAGGTGGCCGGTGCGCGCTTCTACGAGGCGGTGATGAACTCGCACGCGCGGCTCACCTACGAACAGGTGTGGCAGGCGGTCGGCGAGAAAGACGAGCAGGTGCGCAAGGACGTGGCGGCGGTGCTGCCGCAGCTGGAGCGGCTGCATCAGCTGTACCAGATCCTGGCCAAGGCGCGCGCGCGCCGCGGCGCGATCGAGTTCGAGACCGCGGAAGTGCGCTTCGTGCTCGACAACACCGGCGAGGTGACCCAGGCCGGCATGCTGGTGCGCAACGACGCGCACAAGCTGATCGAGGAATGCATGATCGCCGCCAACGTGGCCGCGGCGCGCTACCTGCTGGAAACGCACATTCCGGCGCCGTTCCGCGTGCACGAGCGCCCGCCGGAATCCAAGTACGCCGACCTGCTGGAGTTCCTCAAGGAGTTCAAGCTGAGCCTGCCGGCGTGGAGCAAGGTGGTGCCGGGCGACTACACCAAGCTGCTGAAGAAGGTGCGCGAGCGCTCGGACGCGGCGCTGCTGGAATCGGTGCTGCTGCGCAGCCAGAGCATGGCGGTGTACTCGCCCGACAACGCCGGCCACTTCGGCCTGGCGCTGGAGGCGTACGCGCACTTCACCTCGCCGATCCGCCGCTATCCGGACCTGCTGGTGCACCGCGCGATCAAGTACGCGCTGACCCGCGGCGCGCCGGACAAGTACCTGTACGCGCCGCGCGCGATGGCGGCGCTGGCGCTGCAGTGCTCCGAGCGCGAGCGCCGCGCCGACGAGGCCGAGCGCGAGGTCGACGAGCGCTACCGCGCCGCGTGGATGGAGAAGCACGTCGGCGGGCAGTTCGACGGCGTGGTCAGCGGCGTCACCAGCTTCGGCCTGTTCGTCGAACTGGACCAGTCCAAGGTCAACGGCCTGATCCACGTGACCCAGTTGCCGCAGGACTATTACCAGTTCGACGCCACCCGCAAGACCCTGACCGGCGAGCGCCGCGGGCGCGAGTTCCGCCTGGGCGACCGCGTACGCATCCTGGTGCTGAAGGCGAGCATGGAAGAGCGCAAGATCGACTTCCGCCTGGTCGAAGAAGGCGAATCGGTACACGACGAGTTGCCGCCGCCGCCGCCGCGTGGGCAGCCGGCCAAGCGCAAGAAAAAGAAGTACTGACGGCGCAGCGTCGCGGCGACCGAACGGCGGCCGCCGCGATCGCGCTTCCCGTGCGTCGTGCGGGAGCCACCTGCGCGATGCGGTTCGCAGCGGAGAGCGGATATGGAGCAGGAGTACAGCGGCGGTTGCCAGTGCGGTGCGGTGCGTTTCCGCGTGCGCGGGCGGCTGCACGACGCCTCGATCTGCCATTGCCGGATGTGTCAGAAGGCGTTCGGCGCCTACTACGCGCCGCTGGTCTCCACCCGTGGCGCGGACCTGACCTGGACCCGCGGCACGCCCAGGCGCTTCGCCTCGTCCAATCTGGTGCAGCGCGGCTTCTGCGCCGACTGCGGCACGCCTCTGACCTACGAGGCCCCGGATGGTGTCGCCATCGCGGCCGGCGCTTTCGACCATCCGGAGGCCGTGCCGCCGACCATCCAGTACGGCATCGAAGCGAAGCTGCCGTTCGTGGATGCGCTGCATCGGCTGTCGGCGGTCCGCACCGAGGGCGATCTGGTCGCCGCGCCCTTTCTGGCCGATATCGTCTCGCGCCAGCATCCGGACCACGACACCGAGCGCTGGCCGGCTTGAGCCGTGACTGACAGTGCCGACCTCGCGCGGCGCGTTGTCGGGAGATCGCTGGCGACCTCGGGAATCGGTCGCGCCAGGCAGCTGGCCGGTGTTCCCGACGTCATCGCGTCGGGACTGAAGTCCCTCCCACAAGGCTGCGCCGCGCCTTGTCTGGATGGCGCTGCGTCGTTGGTCTTGCTGTCGCGACACGCAGGCCCCGGGCATCGCAGGAAAGTGCGACGTCACGGCCAAGCCGCTTCTACCAATCCCCAATCCCGAATCCCCAATCCCGGCCCCCAAGGCATGACGCCAGCGGCCACAACCCCTACCATGCCCGCTTTCCTTACGCGTAGTCCCGTCTCATGAGCAAGCAGAACCAGTGGATCGTCGGCGTCAATGCCGTGGCCTCGTCGATCGAGAACGACGCGGACAACGTGCGCGAGGTGCTGGTGGAAGCGGGCAGCAAGAATCCGCGCCTGCAGGAGATCGAGGAGAACGCGCGGCGCAAGGGCATCGACGTGCGGCGGGTGAACACGCAGGCGCTGGACGGCGTCGGCGGCTCGGTGCGGCACCAGGGCGTGGCCGCGCGTTATGCCGCGGCGCGGACCTGGGCCGAGAGCGAACTGGAAGGCCTGGTCAGCGCCGCCGAGGGCCGCGCGCTGCTGCTGGTGCTGGACGGTGTGCAGGATCCGCACAACCTCGGCGCCTGCCTGCGCAGTGCCGCCGCGGCCGGGGTGACCGCGGTGGTGATTCCCAAGGACAAATCGGCGCCGGTCAACGCCACCGTGCGCAAGACCTCGGCCGGCGCCGCCGACCGCCTGCCGATCGTGGCGGTGACCAACCTGGCGCGCTGCCTGCGCGAGCTGCAGAAGCAGGGCGTGTGGATCTACGGCCTGGCCGGCGAGGCCGAGACCTCGCTGTACGCGCAGGACCTGCGCGGCAACGTGGCGCTGGTGCTGGGCGGCGAGTCCGACGGCCTGCGCCGGCTGACCCGCGAGCATTGCGATGGCCTGGTGCGGATCCCGATGCCGGGCGAGATCGAGAGCCTCAATGTCTCGGTCGCCGCCGGCGTGACCCTGTTCGAAGCGGTACGGCAGCGCCTGGGCTGAGCGCCCCTTCGAAAAGCCCCTCTCCCTCCGGGAGAGGGGTTGGGGTGAGGGTCCGGGGGCGAAGCCCCTCGCCGCATCAGTGCGACACCAAGCTTTCGCGCTTCACCCTCAACCGGCGCTGCAATCGACGTTTCCCCAGGCTTCGCCCGTACCCTCAT
>NZ_NKUH01000089.1:0-30162 GCF_009192895.1 Xanthomonas sp. LMG 12460
GCGCGCGCTCTGCGGCCGTGCTGACCAATATCCCCGACTTTTATGGCAAACTGCGCGAGCCCGACACCGCGATGCGTTACTACCGCGATGCGCTTGCCCCCAACCGCGCGCGGGACTGCGCCATCGAGGCCGCGCACGTGCAAGAAACCATGGCCGAGGTGGCGCTGGACAGGGCCGACACGCCGCAGGCGCTGGCCCGTGCGCCGGGCGGCCGCCTGTGGTGCCTGCGGCAACCGCTGCGCAGCGAATCGGCCAGCCTGGTGCGCGCGCGCATCGCCGCCGGCGAGGACTGGGCGGCCTTGCTGCCGGCACCAGTGGCGGCCTATATCCGCGACCATGCGCTGTATGCGTCCGGTGCCGCCGCCGCTGGCTGAATACGCGCCCTGCCGGGGTCGCCTATAATTCGCCCCATTCCATCGAGTTCGCCGCTTTGTCCAGTCAAGCCCACGTCATCAAGACCCAAGTCCCCAATCCGCCGCCGCCGCTGCCGGTCCTGCTCGCCCACGTCCGCGAGGCAGTCGAGGAACTCAAGGCCAAGGACGTGGCGGAAATCGACGTGCGCGGCAAGTCCAGCGTCACCGACTATCTGGTCATCGTCTCCGGCACATCCACCCGCCACGTCAAGTCGATCGCCGACGAAGTCATCAAGTACGCCAAGCGCCTGGATGTCATGCCGCTGGGCGTGGAAGGCGAGCGCGAGGCCGAGTGGGTGCTGGTCGATCTCGGCGACGTGGTGGTGCACGTGATGCTGCCGCGGGTGCGCGAGTTCTATGCGCTGGAGCGGCTGTGGACGGTCGGCGACCAGCCGCCGGGCGACGACGACGACTCGGCACGCGATGCCTAAGCGGCGCAATCCCGCGCGCAGCGTCGGCAGCGAGGCGTTGCCGGTCAGCAAGCGTGTCGGCGCGACCGAATCGACACCCGCGACGCCGGCGCGCAAGCGCTTCGACTCCCTGGTCAAGCGTCTGGAGCGCGCCCGTGCGCAGTTGCATGCGTGGCAGGACGCGCTGCCGCGCTGGGAGCAGCGTTTCCACGAGCAGGTCGATCCCTTGCTGCAGGAGCGCGATGCGGCGCAGGTACAGTTGTTGCGGGAACTGGACGCAGCGCATGCCACCTTCAAGTTGAGCAAGCGCGATCGCGCCGATCTGTCCGAGCTCATTTGCGAGTTGGCTGCGCTGTTGATCCGGGACGGCGACAACGATGGCCTGAAGGACATCTACGACCGGCATAGCCCCCTCGGATTCGACCAGGATCTGGCCGAATCCGAGGCATTGCTGACGTCGGTCATCGGTGAGGAATTCGGCCTGACCGAAGAGGAAATGGCGCATATCCACTCCCCCGAAGCGCTGTATGCGCAGATCCAGGAGCGGCTGCACGCACAGCAGGCGCATGCGGCCGGGCGCGCCCAGCAGCGCGACAAGCGCCGCCGTGCCGGTGCAGGCAAGGCCGCGCAGGTCGCCGCCGATCCGCAACAGACGCGTCGCGCGCTGTACCGCAATCTAGTCGCCGCATTGCATCCGGACCGCGAGCCCGATCCGCAGCAGCGCGAGCGCAAGACCGCCTTGATGCAGCGGCTCAACCAGGCGTATCAAAACGACGACCTGCTGGCACTGCTGGAACTGCAACTGGAAATCGGCCAGTTGGATCAGACCGGCATCGCGGCGATGGCCGAGGAGCGCATCCGTGACTACAACGACCTGTTCGCCGCGCAACTGCGGCAGGTCGAGCAGACATTGGCCGGACTGGTCGATGACTTCATGGGGCGTTACGGTCTTCAAGACGAGCGCGCGCCGCAGCCGCAGCGCCTGGATGCGCTGTTGGCGCAGATCAAGCGGCAGGTGCAGGAGGAGATCCGCTCCTGTGCCGACGATCGCGCTGCGGCGCGGCAGGCCGACACGCTGAAGCAATGGTTGAAGCGGGAGCGTGCCCGGCTGGCCGAGCAGGAACTGGACGACGCGATGTACGACGCCCTGCTGCTGGGCGAGCGTTGGTGATGCGCGCCTGCCGCGCGCAGCGATGAAGGCGCGCCTCATCGCCACCGGCGAGCGCGCCCCGGCCTGGGTGGCGCAGGGCTTCGCCGAGTACCGCAAGCGGCTCTCGCACTGGTTGCCGCTGGATCTGGTCGAGATCGAACCCGGCCTGCGCGGCAAGGGCCGCGATGCGCAGCGCGCGATCGAGGACGAAGGCCGCCGAGTCCTGGCGGCACTGCCGAAGAATGCGCTGGTGGTGGCGCTGGACGTGCCCGGCAAGCAACACAGTTCCGAGCAACTGGCGCAGCGCATGGAGCACTGGCGCGGACAGGGGCGCGATCTGGCGTTCCTGATCGGCGGTCCCGAAGGCCATTCGCCGGAGGTGCTGGCGGTCGCCAGCGAATCCTGGTCGCTGGGGCCGCTGACCCTGCCGCACATGCTGGTGCGGCTGGTGGTGGCCGAGCAGCTCTACCGCGCCGCGGCGATGTTGGCCAATCATCCTTACCATCGCGCCTGATCGCCTGATCGCCTGATCGCCTGATCGCGGATCGCGTGCGCGTGGCGGCAATGCGTGCGTGATGCCGATGCTGGCGCACCGCTCAGGCAACAAAAAAAGCCCGGGCTTTCGCCCGGGCTTTTCGTTACGGCCTTGCGACGTTCGCGATCAGTTGAACGTGTACTTCGCACCCACCGTGAAGTAGCGGCCGATCGCACCGCTGAAGTGCAGCGGGTTGTAGTTGACCGCACCGTAGGTGGTCGGATCCAGCGGGGCGATCCGGTCGAACACGTTCTGCACCGACGCGTTCAGTTCGAACGCCTCGGTGATGTTCCAGCGGCCCGACAGATCGAAGGTGGTGAACGAGGCGATCTTCTTGACCGGCGTACCGTCGGCGTAGAACGCCTGGTAGTCGCCGCCGCGGCGATCCTTGTTCTCGATGCTGTCGATGTAGTTGACCACGCCGCTCACGCTCCAACTGCCCTGCTTCCAGGTGGTGCCGAAGTTGATGCGGTCCTGCGGCGTGCCGATGCAGTTGGTCACGTCGCAGTTGCCGTGCGTGCCCACGTAGTCGACGGTGGTGTCGCCTTCGGTGCGCTCGAACTTGAGCAGGTGGCTCCACTGCGCGTCCAGCTCCAACTGGCCGGGACCGATCTCGAAGGTCTGGCGGATGTCGGTGTCGATGCCGCGCACGCGCGAGGAGTTCGCGTTCACGTAGCCGGTGTTGACGGCCAGGATGGTGCCGCTGTTGGCGACGCCGCCGATGTTGTTGCTGTCGCGCAGGACGTTGCCGGCGGCGATCGCATCGGCGGTACTGCCCTGGGCGATCTCGTTGGTGCGCTTGATCTCCCAGCCGTCCACGGTCAGCGAGGTCGTCGAGGTCGGCTGCAGCACGAAGCCCACCGAATAGCTCTTGGACTCCTCGGGCTTCAGCGCCGGGTTCGGACGGGTGATGATCGCCACCGAGCGCGCGGTGCACTCGTTGGCCGGATCGATCGCGCAGCGCACCGGATCGCGGGCGTTGGAGAACGCGGCCAGGCCGCCGTCGCCGTTCTCGGCCGGGTTCGGCGCACGGAAGCCCTCGGCGTAGCTGGCGCGCAGCGCGATCCAGTTGGCCGGGGTCCACTTCACGCCCAGCTTCGGCGTGGCCTTACCGTCGCCGCCGTCGTACTTGTCGTAGCGCAGCGCCGCCGACAGTTCCAGTTGCTCCAGCACCGGTGCCGACAGTTCGACGTGCGCGGCGTAGACGTTCTGGGTGCCGTCGTAGGCCGAGTAGCCCAGGCCGATGATGTCGCCGATATCGGTGTAGGTCTGCGGGGTCAGGCTGTTGCTGGTCTTGCGCCATTCCGCGCCCAGCGCCAGGCCCAGCGGCCCGCCCTTGAGGTCCATCAGGCTGCGCGAGACGGTGAAGTCGAACATGTCCAGTTCGGACTTGGCACGTGCGCTGATGGTCGGCGAGATGTAGTCGTAGAGCGCCTGCGAGTTGAGGTTGGCGTTGTCGCCGATCCGCCAGGTGCCGGCCGGGCAGGCCGGGTTGCCGAGCACGCAGCGCACGGCGCTGTAGCGCAGGAAGCCGGTGCGCTTGTTGACCAGGTTGGTACCCGAGTGCAGGTAGCCGGTGTCGTAGCTCCAGTCGCCCCAGTTGCCCTTGACGCCGACCAGGAAGCGGTTGAACTCGTTGGTGTTGTCGGTGACGCGCGGGCCCACGTCCCAGGCGCTGTAGCGCAGGCGCGCGGCGTAGGGCAGGGGATTGTCGGGATGGCCGGCGTAGAGCACGGTGGCGCCGGCGCCGCTGTTGGCGTTGACCGGGCCACCCGGGTAGCCCCAGCCGCCGGATACGCCGGAAGGGGTATTGGAGAACACGGTGTTCTTCTTCGAGTAGCCGATCTCGGTGTAGATCTCGCCGCCCTCGCCGAAGGCGAAGCTGGCGCGGCCGAACACGTTGACGTACTTCTCCTCGGGGGTCAGATCGCGGAACTGCTGTGCCGGATCCCACAGGCAGCCCTGCGCCTGCGCGGTGGCGTCGCTCTGGCCGGGGATGGTGGTCAGGCCGGCGCAGCCGGGCAGTGCCACCAAGCGGCCGGCGGTGTTGAACACCGAGCCATTGGGACCCGTGCCGCCGGCGGTGCCGCCGCTGAGATAGGCGCCGCCGAGGAACTGCGCATCCTGTGCCGCATAGCCCCAGCGGCGGATGTCGCCGGTGCCGATCCACTTGCGGTCCTTGCGGTCGCTGATCTTGATCGCGTCGGTCTTGCCCACGTCCAGGCTGAAGAACGCGTTCCAGCCGTCGCTGGCGAGGTCGCCGGTACCGGCGGTCAGGGTCGCCTTGCGCGCATCGCCGTCGCCGTCGCCGGAGAGACCGTAGGAGCCGCGCAGGATCGCGCCCTGGAAGTCGCTGCGCAGGATGATGTTGACCACGCCGGCGATGGCGTCGGAGCCGTAGATCGCCGAGGCGCCGTCCTTCAGCACTTCGACCCGCTCGACCGCGTCCAGCGGGATGGTGCTGAGGTCGGTGAAGACCTTCTGGCCGTCGTCGGCCAGGCCGTAGGTGGCCATGCGCCGGCCGTTCAACAGCACCAGGGTGGAGCCGGCGCCCAGGCCGCGCAGCGAGATGCCGGCGCCGCCGCCGGCGAAGCCGTTGCCGAAGGTCTTCGGGATCGAGCCGGCGCCGTCGGCGGTCAGGGTCTGCAGGTACTCGGCCAGCGAGGTCTTGCCGGTGCGGTCGATTTCCTGGCGGGTCACCACCTGCACCGGCGACGGGGTTTCGGTGTCGGTGCGCGGGATATTGGAGCCAGTGACCGTGATGCGGTCGAGATTGGTGGCCGCTTCCTGGGCGAAGGCGGCGGGTGCGGCTACGCACGCAAGGGCGCTGGCGACGGAGACGCAAAGCAAGTGCCGGCGGGTTGCACGCCGGGGGGGATGGGTGTTCACAGTTTCTCTCCTAACTGGGAAACGCATTATTTGAATGAATGCACCACGGAGGGGCGGCTTGCCGCCGTCCTTGACGCATCAAGGTGGATTCGCCGTGAAGAGATGGTCAAATTTTCAGTAAAAACCGTAACCGAATGACAGGTTTATGCCGCGCATCCCAGTTCTGTTTGCGCTGACAGAAACCGATTGCAGTCGCCACAGCAGGATAAGTCGTTGCACCGCTGCGGTGCAGCGCTTGTCTGAAGTGGTGCAAGGCCGGGTGTCTGCGACGCGAGAGGACCGGCATGTGTGTTCCCACCGTTCTTCAAACGGTGCAGTCCGCTGCGTTGGCAGTGAGGGCAGCTAACGCGGGGCCTGACGGCCTGCGTTGGCAAGTCCGTTTGCAGGGTATCGCTGCATGGCGGGACGTTCACGTGCGTCCACGTTCCGTTGTCCTGGAACGGGGCGGCTGTCGCTCCTGCGTTCGTCCGGTTCCTCCAGGTTGGCCGGGCCCGCGATCCGGGGCGCGCGCGCCGGACCCCGACGTCCGTCCGCAAGGAGCAGCGCTTCGAGAGGGGGGTCGATGCTCAATGCCGCGGTCCATCCCGGCAAAAAACTGCGCATATCCCAGTTGTGCCAGACCGTTCTGTCAACCTCTAACCGCTTTGTGTGTAGAAGTCATGAGCCAAGAGTTGCAATCGTGTGGAAATTTTGTTCTAAATTAATCTCGCGTTAAGAGAATCGTTTTAAACGAAACAAATTTTCGTTAAAGATTTCTTAATTTCCGACCGGCGCTGCGTTCAACAGCCAAGGTCCTTCACGTTCCGTCAGGGGAGAGAGGGCAGATGTCCAAGCACTATCCAAGCCGTGTCATGCGTCGTAGCGTACTGGCCGTGCTTCTGGGAGCAGCACTCACGCAGGGCGTCGTCCACGCGCAGAGCACCACCGGTTCCATCTACGGCGTCGCGCCCGCGGGCGCGACCATCACCGTGCAGAGCGATACCGGTCTTACCCGTACGGTGCCGGTCGACAGCGCCGGGCGCTTCAATATCGGCTCGCTGCCGGTAGGCACCTACAGCGTCACCCTCAACAAGGACGGGCAAGCCGTCGACACCCGCAAGGGCATCGGCCTGCGCGTCAGTTCGGGCACCGAGGTCTCCTTCGCCAAGTCTGATGGCACCGCCACGCTCGATACGGTGACCGTCAGCGCCAGCAACGTGGCGCCGGTGGACGTCACCACGGTCGACTCGCGCACGGTCATCACCGCCGAGCAGCTGCAGCGCCTGCCGCTGGCCCGTTCTGCGGAGGCGATCGCCTTGCTGGCGCCGGGCGCCGTAGCGGGCAGCGGTTACTTCGGCAACGCGGTGTCATTCGGCGGCGCTGGCGTGTCGGAGAATGCGTATTACATCAATGGCTTCTCCACCAGTAACCCGATCAACAACATCGGCGGCGTCAGCCTGCCGTACGGCGCCATCGACCAGCAGGAGGTCTATACCGGCGGCTACAGCGCGCGCTACGGCCGTTCCGACGGCGGCGTGATCAGCCAGATCGGCAAGCGCGGCACCAACGAATGGCATTTCGGCGGCCAGGTGCTGTGGCGACCGCGCGCCACTGCCGAGTCGCCCAAGGACGTGTACTACCCCGACGCGTCCCTGCCGAGCGGCTATGGCTATCAGGATCCCACGCTCACGGGCAAGATGTATCGCTCGCGCAAGGACAATCCGACTTGGAGCAACGTGTACAGCGCCTATGCCGGCGGCCCGTTGCTCGAGGATCGCCTGTTCGTGTTCGTCGCGGCCGAGCAGGAAAAGATCGACAGCGTGGCGACCAACTCGTCCGATAGCAGTGTCCTGGCGCGCAATCACTCAAGCCAGGAAAAGCCCAAGGTCTACGCGAAGGTCGACTGGAACATCAACGACAGCAACGTCCTCGAGCTGACCGGCATCAAGAGCAATGACCGCACCGGCGGTTACTACAATGCGTTCGACTATGCCACGCTGTCCGAGGGCGCGCGCAACACCGCCGTCGAACCGAACATCGTCAAGCAGAACAGCACCTATTACATCGGCAAGTACACCAGCTATCTGACCCAGGACCTGACCTTCAGCGCCACCTACGGCAAGAGCACCTTCGACAACAAGAACTACCCGGGCATCGTCAGTCCGGATCCGTACCTCAGCGGCGTGGTCTTCCAGAATCCGGCCACCAACGGCGGCACGCCGATCCGCAACGGCCAGGGCGCGCGCAACCTGCTCGATGGCAAGGACAACACCCGCGGCCTGCGCGTGGATTTCGATTACCGCCTGGGCAACCATGATCTCGCTTTCGGTATCGACAACATCTACTACCAGGCCGAGAACGAAGGTCAGTCGATGACAGGTCCGGGCTACTCCTGGTATTACGCCAAGTCGTCCCGGCCGACGTCGCCGATCAGCTCGGCGTTGGGCGTGGGCGCGCCGGGCGGTCAGGGCTACTATGTGCGCCGGCTGATCTTCAGCACCGCCACGTCGATGACGGTCAAGCAGAAGGCCTACTTCCTCGAAGATCGCTGGCAGGTCAGCGACAACGTGTTGCTGTCGCTGGGTCTGCGCAACGACAAGTTCATCAACAGCAACAGCGAAGCCAAGCCGTACGTGGACAGCGGCAACCAGTGGGCGCCGCGTCTAGGCGCGACCTGGGACGTGCACGGCGATTCGACGCTGAAGATCTACGCCAACCTGGGCCGCTACTTCCTGGCGTTGCCCAACAGCGTCGCGATCCGTGGCGCTTCGGCGTCGACCTACACCAGCGAGTACTTCACCTACACCGGCATCGATGCCAAGGGCAACCCGACCGGCCTGCGCCCGCTCGGCCCCGGCCCGGTTTCCTCCAACGGCGAGTACGGCGTCGCCCCGGATCCGCGCACCTTCACCCCGACCGACCTGAAGTCGATGTATCAGGATGAGCTGATCGTGGGCTTCGATCAGGCGTTTGCCGAGAAGTGGACCTTCGGTGCGAAGGGCACCTACCGCAAGCTGCAGTCCGCGATCGACGATGTATGCGATCCGGACCGCATGAGCACCAAGCTCGAGTCGCTGGGGGTGGATCCGAGTACGGTCAACATTCCGGGTTGCATCCTGTTCAACCCCGGCAAGACCAACTCCTTCAGCCTGGCCAACACCAGCGGCGGCCGCACCAACTTCACCATGAGCAAGTCCGACTGGGGCTTCGACAGCTCTGCCAAGCGTGATTACGCGGCGGTCAACCTGTATCTGGAGCATCCCTTCGATGGCAAGTGGAGTACCCGTGTTGACTACACCTGGTCGCGCAACTTCGGCAACACCGAAGGCCAGTTGAAGTCCAACATCGGCCAGACCGACGTTTCCAAGACCCAGGATTGGGACGCGGCGGCGCTGATGGCGTGGGCCGGCGGCTATCTGGCCAACGATCGTCGCCATCAGTTGAAGGTCTACGGCGCGTATCAGCTCACGCCGGAGTGGATGGTCTCGGCCAACCTGCGTATCCAGTCGGGGACGCCGCGCGATTGCCTGGGCTACTTCAGTGCCAACGGCACCGACGAGGGATCGTCGGCAGGCGATCCGGTTGGCTACGGCTCGGCCTACCACACCTGTGCCGGCAGTGCGTCGCGTCCCGGTGATGCGGGCCGCACCCCGTGGACCAAGCAGATCGATCTGGGCGCGATCTATCGCCCGGCGTTCGCGGACCAGAAGCTGGCGTTCGGCTTGCAGGTGTTCAACCTGTTGAACGAGCGCAAGCCGTTGCAGCAGTACGCGAGTTGGGAGTCCAGTCCGTACACGGTGCTCAACACCTATGGCATGGGCAACTACTTCCAGACCCCGCGTTACCTGCAGCTTTCGGTGTCCTACGACTATTGATCGAAACCTGACGCCCGGCGCGGCGTAACAGCGACTGCTAGGCCCGTCCCTTTCCGAGGGGGCGGGCTTTTTTTTGGGTGCAGGGCTCGCGGCGGCTTGCGACGCAATGACCCACGGTGGCAGCCACCTCCGCAGCTTTGGCGGACTCGGTGCTACGACGGCGGTGCGCGAACCTTGCCAGGTGGATTGGCAGGTCGGGAGGCGCGGCAGGCGCGCGGCGTGGGCGTCAGGCAACGAGGGCATTGGGCTGTCGCGCTACCGACGGGGGCAGGCGCGACGCCGTGCCTTCGCTGGAAGATCCTGTGGATGTCGACTCGTCCAACTGGATTGCGCCGCCAAGGCGCAACCTGATCGGAGGACGGGGGCGAGCCGCGAGCCGCGTGAGCAGCAATGGCCGGGCGCTGGGGCGCCGGCCATTGGATGTAGAGCGCTTCAGCGGTCCATCGAAAAATCGACCGGTACCAGCCCGTACGCCTGCACCGGCGTGCCGTTCTGCAGCGCCGGCTTGAACGCCCAGCGCTTGAGTACCTGGTCGCGTGCGGCCTGGTCCAGCACCCGGTGGCCGCTGCTCTTCTCCACAGTGACCTGCAGCGGTTGCCCGTCGGTGCCGACCAGCACCCGCAGCAGCACGCTGCCCTGCAGGCGATCGCGCAGCGCGTCGCGCGGGTACGGCGGGGCCGGCGCGCGCAGGTACTGCAACTGCATGCCGTCCACCGGCGCGCTCGCGCTTGCGGGCGGCAGGCTCGGTGCGGCGATGCTAGGCGTGGGGTCGACATTGGGCGCGGTGTCCAAGGCCACCGGGCTGCTGTCGAACAGCGGCGCCGGCGTCGGGGTCGGCACCGGGACTGCGGTCGGCGTGCGCGGCTGCGTCGGCACCTGTTTCTCGACGGTGGGGATGGTGGGCGGCGTCGGCGTGACCGGAATCACCAGGGGTTGCTGCCAGGGCGGCTGCACCTGCGCCGGTTCCGGTGGCGCGGTCACGTGCGAGAGCGGAAGCAGCAGCAACAGGGCGGCCAGCACGTGCAGGGCGATCGCGGTGCTGTAGGCCAGGACCCGGGACAGGTCGATGCGGAAGGACGGGGCGGGGAGTTGCGTGCGAACCATGGATCCACCTCTGCGATAGGAGTGTCGTGGACTGCGGTACCGGAAAACGCACGGGGGCGACGGATGGGGTCATCGCCCCCGTCCGCGTTTCGACAGTGCGCCGGTCGCGGGCACTTTGGCAAGAGGCGGCGGCGATCGAGGCAGGGTGCCGTATTGGCGAGGGGCGCTGCGGCGGACTGGAAACGACGACGGCGCCCGCGGGCGCCGTCGCGAAGGAGGGGGCGGACCGGGCTTACTTGCCCAGTTCGAACACCACATCCAGGTTGACCGAGACGCTGCTCTCGCCCGGCGCGACCGGGGTGCTGTCCATCTCCGCCTTCATCGCCATCGCGCGCATCATCGGCATCGGC
The DNA here is from genome assembly GCF_009192895.1 of Xanthomonas sp. LMG 12460. Classification (NCBI taxonomy): domain Bacteria; kingdom Pseudomonadati; phylum Pseudomonadota; class Gammaproteobacteria; order Lysobacterales; family Lysobacteraceae; genus Xanthomonas; species Xanthomonas sp. LMG 12460. The sequence goes on from NZ_NKUH01000089.1 coordinate 10,706, forward strand.
GGGCGCACGCCGCCGCTGCTGCCTTCGGAGATGCTGACGATGCGCCGCACGTGCAGGCCCAGCGCCTTGGCGTAGGTCTGCGCGCGTGCCTGCGCCTTCTTCAGCGCATCGACCCGGGCCTGGTCGTACAGCGGTTCCGGGTCGTCGATCTCGAAGGTGGGGCCGTTGATCTGGTTGGCGCCCTGCGCGGCCAGCGCGTCGAGCACCTTGCCGAGCTTGGCGATGTCGCGCACCTTGAGGTTCACCGAGTTGTTGGCCTGGTAGCCGATGATCTGCGGCGCCTGGTTCTCGGCGTACTTGTACTGCGGGTTGAGGCTGACCCCGCTGGTCTGCACGTCCTTGTCGGCGATGCCGGCGGCGCGGATCGCGGCCAGTACCTTGGTCATCTGCTCGGCGTTCTGGCGCATCGCTGCGGCGCTGTCGGTGGCCTGGGTGACCACGCCGGCGGAGATGGCGGCGACGTCGGGCGCGCGCTTGGCCTCGGCCTGCGCGGCGATGTTGAGCAGGGTGCCGTCGGCGGGCACGGCGTAGCCGGGCGCGGCGGATTGGGCGTGGGCGGTCATCGTACCTCCTAGGGCGAGGGACAGGGCCAGCAGCAGCGGGCGGACGGACAATGCGCGCATCGATGTTCTCCTTGTGAAGATTGGGCGAGGGTGTTGCCGCGACGATGAACGCGTCGTGATCTTCGCCGGGGTCGAAGCGATCGTCCCGCAATTAGCGATCGTTCAGTCAGTCCGGTCGGGTTATCCTTCGGCCATGCTGTATCTCGCGTCCCGTTCCCCTCGCAGAAACGAACTGCTGACCCGCCTCGGCGTGCCGTTCCGGATCCTCGATCTCGAGGTGCCGGAAGTGCGCGCGGCCGACGAGTCGGCGCAGGCCTATGTGCGCCGGGTGGCGCTGGACAAGGCCCGCGCCGGCTTGGCGCAACTGGCCGACGCCGCCGACGCGGTGGTGCTCGGCGCCGACACCGAGGTGGTGCTGGACGATCGCGTGTTCGGCAAGCCGGCCGACGCCGAGGATGCGGCGGCGATGCTGGCGGCCCTGTCCGGGCGCACCCACCAGGCGATGACCGCGGTGGCGCTGGTCGCCGCCGGCCGCGAAGAGCTGGTGCTGGTGCCCACGGCGGTGACCTTCGCCGCGTTGTCCGCGCGCGACATCGCCGACTACGTGGCCAGCGGCGAGCCGATGGGGCGGGCCGGCGCGTATGCGATCCAGGGTGGCGCCGAGCGTTTCGTCAGCCGTCTCGACGGCAGTTATTCCGGGGTGATGGGCCTGCCCCTGCACCAGACCCACCACCTGCTGCGCACCTTCGGAGTGCTGTGATGTCGCAAGAGATCCTGGTCAACGTCACACCACGCGAGACCCGGGTGGCCGTCATCGAGAACGGCATGCTGCAGGAGCTGCACATCGAGCGCGGCTGGCGCCGCGGCGTGGTCGGCAATATCTACAAGGGCCGCGTGCAGCGGGTGATGCCGGGCATGCAGGCGGCCTTCGTCGAGGTCGGGCTGGAGCGCGCGGCGTTCCTGCACGCCAACGACGTGGTGCGGCCGGCGCCGGTCGGCAATGGCGACACCGAGGAGGCGACGCCATTGCCGGTCTCGGCCGCGGTGCCGATCGTGGAGCTGCTGCGCGACGGCCAGGACATCGTGGTGCAGGTGGTCAAGGATCCGATCGGCAGCAAGGGCGCACGGCTGACCACGCAGATCAGCATCCCCTCGCGCTACCTGGTGCTGCTGCCGCAGTCGCGGGTGATCGGGGTGTCGGCGCGGATCGAGGACGAGACCGAACGGCAGCGCCTGAAGACCCTGGTCGCCGACCTGGCCGCCAGCCACGGCGGCTTCGGCTACATCATCCGCACCAATGCCGAGGGCCAGCCGGCCGAGGCCCTGGCCGAGGACATCGCCTACCTGTCGCGGGTCTGGAACGTGGTCGAGCGGCGCGGCCGCGACGGCGCCCCGGCCAGCATCATCTACGAGGACCTGAGCCTGCCGCTGCGCGCGGTGCGCGACCTGATCCGCAAGGACGTGGAGAAGGTCAAGGTCGATTCGCACGAGACCTTCGAACGGCTGCAGGCCTTCGTCGCCAAGTACATGCCGGTGCTGGCCGAGCGCCTGGAGCTGTACACCGGCGACCGTCCGATCTTCGACCTGTACGGGGTCGAGGACGAGATCGCCCGCGCGCTGGACAAGCAGGTGCCGCTGAAGTCCGGCGGCTACCTGGTCATCGACCAGACCGAGGCGATGACCACCATCGACGTCAACACCGGCTCGTTCCTGGGCCAGCGCAATCTCGAGGAGACGGTGTTCCGCACCAACCTGGAGGCGGCGCAGGCGGTGGCGCGGCAACTGCGCCTGCGCAACCTCGGCGGCATCATCATCATCGACTTCATCGACATGGACGATGCCGAGCACCGCCGCCAGGTGCTGCGCACGCTGGAGAAGGCGCTTTCGCGCGACCACGCCAAGACCACGGTGTACGAGTTCTCGCCGCTGGGCCTGGTGGAGATGACCCGCAAGCGCACCGTGGAGAGCCTGGAGCGGCAGCTGTCCGAACCGTGCCCGGAATGCAGCGGGCGCGGCTCGATCAAGACCGCCGAGACCGTGACCTACGAGATCTTCCGCGAGATCACCCGCGCGGTGCGCCAGTTCGATGCGGCGCGGCTGCTGGTGATCGCCTCGACCAAGGTGGTGGCGCGCATCACCGACGAGGAATCGGCGGCGGTGGCCGAGCTGGAGGAATTCCTCGGCAAGACCATCCGCTTCCAGGCCGACGAACAATACCTGCAGGAGCAGTTCGACGTGGTGTTGTTGTGAGGCCGGGAGTGGGGAATCGGGAATGGGGAATGGGGGAAGAGCGCGCTGTTTGCGCTGACGCATCCCTGGATTCCTCGGCCGAATTTCACACGGCAATGAGCAGTTCGCGCTCTGCTGTTGCGATTCCCCATTTCCTATTCCCCATTCCCCGCCCCTGATGCACACCCCGCTGCGCCGCCGCCTGCGTCTGGCTCGCCGTTTCGCGTTCTACGCGGTGGCGATCGGGCTGGTGTGCGTGGCCCTGGCGGTGGGCGCGCTGAGCCAGGCGCTGCCGTTCGTGGAGCGGCATCCGCAGCAGGTGGCGGCGTGGCTGAGCGAGCGCGCCGGGCGGCCGATCCGCTTCGACCGGCTGGAGACGGCCTGGACCCGGCGCGGTCCGTTGCTGCGCCTGGACGGACTGCGCATCGGCGCCGGCGACGGCGTGCGCATCGGCCAGGCCGAGGTGCTGGTGTCGATGTACGCGGGATTGCTGCCCGGGCGCTCGTTCACCGAGCTGCGCCTGCGCGGCCTGGCGCTGACCCTGCTGCGCGCCGGCGACGGCAACTGGAGCGTGCAGGGCCTGCCGACCTCGGGGCAGGGCGGCGATCCGCTGGATGCGCTGGAAGGGCTGGGCGAGTTGCAGGTCATCGATGGACGCCTGCGTGTACACGCCCCGTCGCTGGGCCTGGAAGCGCAGGTGCCGAAGATCGACCTGCGGATGCGAGTGAACGGCGAGCGCCTGCAGGTGGGCGTGCACGGCTGGAGCGATCTGCAACAGGCGCCGCTGACCGCGGTGCTGGACCTGGACCGTCGCAGTGGCGACGGCCAGGCCTACCTGGCGGTGCGCCCGGCGGAACTGGCGGGCTGGGCCGGCCTGCTGCATACGGCCGGCATCGAACTGCAGGGCGGCGTCGGCGACGTCCAGGCCTGGCTGGACCTGCAGCAGCGCCGGGTCGCCGGGGTGACCGTGGACGCCAAGCTGCGCGCGCTGCGCCTGCGCGGCGCGCCGCTGGCCGACGGGCGCACCCGGCCGCAGCTCGCCTTCACCACCTTCCGCGCGAAGGCGCGCTGGCGCCAGATCGACGGCGGCTGGCGGCTGGATGCGCCGCAACTGCAGTTCGGCCAGGCCGGACAGCCGCTGCAGCGCCTGGACGGGCTGACCGTGGCCGGCGGACGCCGTTTCGCTCTGTACGGCGATCGGCTCGACTTGGCGCCGCTGATCGCGGTGGCCGGGCTCAGCGACCGGCTTTCGCCCAGCCTGCGCAGTTGGTTGGCGGTGGCACGGCCGCGCGTGCAACTGACCCAGGTGGCGGTGAGCGGGGTTCCCGGCGGTCCGCTGTACGGCCAGGGGCGGCTGGCGGACCTGGCGTTCGCGCCGGCGGGCGGTGCGCCGGGTGTGAGCGGGCTGCGCGGCCGCTTCGACGGCGATGCGCAGGCCGGCGAACTGGCGCTGGAGGCCGGCAGCCCGGTCCGCGTCGACTGGCCCAGCGGCTTCGGCGTGGTCCACCAGGTCCAGTTGGCCGGGCGCATCGTCGCCTTCCGCGATGGCGACGGCCTGCGCGTAGCGACCCCGGGACTGCGCGTGCAGGGCAGCGACTACGGCGCCGACGTGCGCGGCGGGCTGCGCTTCCAGGACGACGGCTCGCGGCCGTGGATCGACCTGGCCGCCGACCTGCAGGACGCGCCGGTGGTGGCGGCGAAGAAGTTCTGGGTCCATTCCAAGATGAGCAAGGCCGCCACCGACTGGCTCGACGCCGCGCTGCAGGGCGGGCGCCTGCGCGACGGCCATGCGCTGGTCTCCGGCGACCTGGACGACTGGCCGTTCGCCGACCACAACGGCCGCTTCGAGGCGACCGCGCGGCTGGAGGACGCCAAGGTGCGCTTCCAGCACGACTGGCCGGCGGTGGAGAACGTGGACGCCAGCGTCGCGTTCATCGGCAACGGCTTCGAGGTGCACGGCCGCGGCAGCATGGGCGGTGTGCCGGTGGAGCAGCTGTCGGCGGCGCTGCCCGACTACAAGGAAGGCCAGCTCAGCGTGCTGGCCAGCACCCGCGCCGAGACCGGCAAGCTGCTGGCGATGCTGCGGCAGAGTCCGCTGCATGCCCATTACGGCGACACCCTGGATGCGCTCAGCGCGTCGGGACCGGCCGATGTCACCTTCGACCTGCTGCAGCCGCTGCGCGCCGACATCGGCACCCACCACCTGCGCGGCACGGTCGACCTGCTCGGCGCGCATATCGCCGACAAGCGCTGGGACCTGGCCTTCGACGACATGCGCGGCAGCGCCAACTACAGCGATACCGGATTCGCCGCGCAGAAGCTGAGCGTGGCCTACCAGGGCCACCAGGGCGAACTGGCGCTGCGCGCCGGCGACGGCGTGCAGGATCCGCAACAGGCCTTCGAGGCCGCGCTGAGCGCGTCGCTGGACGCGAACGAACTGCTCGACCGGGTGCCGGAAATGGCCTGGCTCAAGCCGTACGTGCAGGGCCGCTCGCGCTGGAACATCGGCGTCGGCCTGCCCAAGACCCCCGACGGCGGCGCGCAGCCGCCGACCCGGCTGCAACTGCGCTCGGACCTGGTCGGCACCCAGTTGCTGATGCCGGCGCCGATGGACAAGGCGCCGGCCACGCCGCTGGCGACCTCGGTCAACGTGCCGCTGCCGGTCGGCAGCGGCCGCATCGAGGTGGCCTTCGGCAAGCTGATGGCGCTGGCGGCGCGCAGCCAGGGCGGCAAGACCGGCGTGCGCGTGGTGATGGGCAGCGACCACGTCGCCGACGAACCGCCGGCCAGCGGCCTGGTGGTCAGCGGGCGCACCGCGGCGCTGAACGCCATCGACTGGATCGGCGTGGTCAGCCGCCCCGATCCGAACGCCGCCGCAGCCAACGGCGGCGAAGACCCGATGCCGCTGCGGCGCATCGAGATCCTGGCCGACCATCTGCTGCTGCTGGGCGGCGTGTTCGACAACACCCGCCTGCGCCTGCTGCCGCAGGCCGACAGCATCGACGTGCACCTGGACGGCCCGGCCCTGGCCGGCGACCTCAGCGTGCCGACCAAGGACGGCGGCGTGCTCGGCGGACGCCTGGCGCGGGTGCACTGGCGCTCGGCCACGGCCACCTTGCCGGTGGCGAACGGCACGCCGACGGCGGTGGTCGCCACGCCCGCCGATAGCGGGGTCGCCGGCAGCGCCGGCCCGGTCCCGGCCGGCCCGTTCGCCGACAGCCTGGACCCGGCCACGATCCCGGCGCTGGCGCTGGACGTGGACGACCTGCGCTTCGGCGCGATGACTCTCGGCGCGGCCTCGCTGCGCACGCGCAAGCTCGCCGACGGCATGCAGGTGGACCAGCTGCACCTGCGTTCGGACAAGCAGAAGATCGACATCAGCGGTGACTGGCGCGGCAAGGGCGCCACCGCCCGCACCCAGCTCAACGCCAGCGTCGACAGCCGCGACCTGGGCGAGTTGATGCAGAACCTGGACTTCGGCGGGCAGGTGCGCGGCGGCGAAGGCCAGCTGACGCTCAGCGCCGCCTGGCCGGGCACGCCGTCCGGCCTGCAGTTGGCCACGGTGCAGGGGCAGCTCGACGTGGCCGCGCGCAATGGGCAATTGCTGGAACTGAACCCGGGCGCAGGGCGCGTGCTCGGCCTGCTCAGCGTGGCGCAACTGCCGCGGCGGCTGATGTTCGATTTCCGCGACTTCTTCTCCAAGGGCTTCGCCTTCAACCGCATCGACGGCCAGATCCGTTTCGGCGACGGCCTGGCGCGCAGCGACAACCTGGTCATCGATGGCCCGGCCGCGGAGATCAAGGTGCGCGGCGAGGCCGACCTGCGCGCCCAGCAGTTCGACCAGACCATCGACGTCAATCCCAAGTCCGGCAACCTGCTGACCGTGGTCGGCGCGGTGGCCGGCGGGCCGGTCGGCGCGGCGGTCGGCGCCGCCGCCAACGCGGTGCTCGGCAAGCCACTGGGCAACATCGGCGCGCGCACCTACCGGGTCACCGGGCCGTGGAAGGATCCCAAGGTGGACGTGATCGAGCGCGAGTCGGCGCGCCCGCCGGCGGCGCCTGCCGCGACGCCGCCGGCTGCGTCCGGGAAGCCCTGAAAAGCCGGGATTGGGGAGTCGGGATTGGGGATGTGGACCGCTGCGCGCGGTGCGGATCCGCACGAATGCCAGCGGCGCGTCGCCCCGCTCGTGCATCGGGTGCGGTGCGTTGCCTTGAGATCGCCGCACATCCCGCGCGCCTGCCGTGTTCACGCTGTGCGGCCCGCCGCTTGCGCTGCGCGCCTTCCTCCCCCATGTTGAGCCCATGAACGATCACGCCCTGAGTCTTGCCGAAACCCGCCTGTTGCTTCCCGCCGGCCTGGATGCCACCAGCCTGGAGCGCGCCTTCGGCACGCTGCTCGGCCCCGGCATCGATTTCGGCGACCTGTATTTCCAGCATTCGCGGCGCGAGAGCTGGAGCGTGGAGGACGGCATCGTCAAGGATGGCGCCCACTCCATCGAGCAGGGCGTGGGGGTGCGCGCGATCTCCGGCGAGAAGACCGGCTTCGCCTATTCCGACGACATCCACCGCGATGCGCTGCTGGCTGCCGCGCAGTCGGCGCGGGCCATCTCCCGCGACGGCGGCGCGCAGCCGGCGCACGCGCTGCAGCGCGGTGGCGGCCGCGCGCTGTATCCGGCGCTGGACCCGGTGGACGCGATGGACAACGCGCACAAGGTGGAGCTGCTGCGGCGGCTGGACCAATACCTGCGCGCCGCCGACCCGCGCGTGCAGCAGGTGATGGTGAGCCTGTCCGGCGGCGTGGACACGGTGCTGGTTGCGCGCAGCGACGGCGTGCTCGCCGCCGACGTGCGCCCGCTGGTGCGGCTGAACGTACAGGTGATCGTCGAACAGCAGGGCCGCCGCGAATCCGGCTATGCCGGCGGCGGCGGCCGCTACGACTACGCCACGCTGTTCGCCGACGGCCGCCCGGAAGCCTTCGCCCGCGAGGCCTTGCGCCAGGCGCTGGTGAACCTGGAGGCGGTGCCGGCGCCGGCCGGGGTCATGCAGGTCGTGTTGGGCCCGGGTTGGCCCGGCGTGCTGCTGCACGAGGCGGTCGGCCATGGCCTCGAGGGCGACTTCAACCGCAAGGGCACCAGCGTCTACGCCGGCCGCATCGGTCAGCGCGTGGCTTCGCCCGGCGTCACCATCGTCGACGACGGCACCCTGGACGGACGCCGCGGTTCGCTCAACGTCGACGACGAGGGCACCGCGACCCACTGCACCACCCTGATCGAGGACGGCGTGCTGGTCGGCTACATGCAGGACACGCTCAACGCGCGGCTGATGGGCGTGGCGCCGACCGGCAACGGCCGCCGCGAATCGTTCGCGCACCTGCCGATGCCGCGCATGACCAACACCTACATGCGCGCCGGCCAGCACGATCCCGAGGAGATGATCCGCTCGGTGAAGAAGGGCCTGTATGCGGTCAACTTCGGTGGCGGCCAGGTCGACATCACCAGCGGCAAGTACGTGTTCTCGGCCACCGAGGCCTACCTGATCGAGGACGGCAAGGTCACCGCGCCGGTGAAGGGCGCCACCCTGATCGGCAACGGCCCGGAGACCATGCAGAAGGTGCGCATGATCGGCCACGACCTGGCGCTGGACGAGGGCGTCGGCGTCTGCGGCAAGGACGGGCAGAGCGTGCCGGTGGGCGTGGGCCAGCCGTCGTTGCTGATCGACGGGCTGACCGTGGGCGGGACGGCCTAGGAGCCGGGAGTGGGGATTCGGGAATCGGGAATCGGCAAAGCGGGCGCCGCGGTGGGCTGCGGCGTTGCAGGGCTGGCGGACAGGTTCATCGTGCGCCGCGCTCGCTGGGCTGGGAGCGCGTCGTCCGTTGTGCGCGGCAGCCGACGTTGCCGCGCCTCAGTCGCGCGTGTCGTCGAACGCCGCGTCGTCGTCCGCTTCTTCGATTCCCGATTCTCCATTCCCCATTCCCGACGCACCCCCCAGGATCATCTCGCGCAGCTCCCGGAACAACTCGCGGTAAGCGTGCGGCGGCTTGTTCTTCAGCCGCTCGTCCTTGGCGTTGCGGACCAGCTGGCGCAGCCGCTGGCGGTCGGCGTCGGGATGCTCGGCCAGCAGTTCGGCCAGCGCGGTGTCGCCTTCGGCGAGCAGCCGCTCGCGCCAGTCCTCGACCCGGTGCATGGCCGCCACTTCGCGGCGCGCGCTGTCGCTGTTGACGTCCATCGCCTCGCGGATCGCCTCCAGCACCGCCTCGTCCTCGCGCCGCATCTGCTTGGCCAGGAACGCCAGCTGCCGCTTGTGCGCGATGTGCGAGGTGATGCGCTTGGTCTCGGCGATGTGCGGCAGCAGCGATTCGGGCACCGGCAGCTTGGCCAGCTGCGCCGGGGTCAGCGCCACCAGCTTCTCGCCCAGGCTCAGCACTTCCAGCGCCTCGCGGCGTTGCTGGCTGCGGCTTTCGCCGCGGAATTCACCGGTGTCTTCGTCGCGTCCGCGCATGCTCGTACTACTCGATCGGGCTGGAAATCAAATCAACACATCCGGCCAGGACGGCCGGACAGGGGCGAAGGGATTCGCACAACAAGGATAAAGCATTGAACGCGATCACCCCCGATTTGCACCGCGACGACAGCCAGCAGCGCCTGGAGCGCCTGTCCGACATCGCCGAGCGGCTGCTGGCGCGCGCCCGCGCGCTCGGCGCCAGCCAGGCCGAGGTCAGCTGCAGCGAAGACCGCGGGCTGGACGTCAACGTGCGCCTGGGCGCGGTGGAGACGGTGGAATCCACCCGCGACCGCGGCATCGGCGTCACCGTCTACTTCGGCCAGCGCAAGGGCAGCGCCAGCACCGCCGACCTGCACGAGTCCAGCCTGGAAGCCACCGTGGCCCAGGCCTGCGCGATCGCCCGCTACACCGAGGACGATGTGGCCGCCGGCCTGGCCGAGGCGGCACTGATGGCGCGCGAGCAGCCGGATTTCGACCGCTGGCATCCGTGGCCGCTGCAGGCCGAGGAGGCGATCGACCTGGCGCTGGCCTGCGAGGCCGCCGGTCGCGATGCCGATGCGCGGATCAGCAATTCCGACGGCGCCTCGGCCGGCAGCAGCGAGAGCCTGTCGGTCTATGCCAATTCGCACGGCTTCGTCGGCTGCGAGCGCAGCACCCACCATTCGATCGCCTGCACGCTGATCGCCGGGCAGGGCGACGGCATGCAGCGCGACGGCTGGTACAGCAGCGCGCTGGCGCGCGAGGACCTGGAGCGCGCCTCGGCGATCGGCCGCCGCGCCGCCGAGCGCACCGTGGCGCGGCTGCAGCCGCGCTCGCTGCCGACCGGTGAGGTGCCGGTGCTGTTCGCGCCGGAAATGGCGCGCTCGTTGATCGGGCATCTGCTTGGCGCGGTGTCCGGTGGTTCGCTGTATCGCCGCGCCAGCTTCCTGCTCGACAGCGCCGGCACCCGCCTGTTCCCGGAGTGGTTCGCGATCGACGAACGGCCGCACCTGCGCCGCGGCCTGCGCTCGGCCGCCTTCGACGGCGAGGGCGTGGCCACCCGCGAGGCGCCGCTGGTGCGCGACGGCGTGCTGCAGCGCTACGTGCTGGGCAGCTATTCGGCGCGCAAGCTGGGCCTGCAGACCACCGCCAATGCCGGCGGGGTGCACAACCTGCAGGTGGCGGCCAATGCCACCGACCTGCAGACCATCGTCAAGGGCCTGCCGCGCGGCCTGCTGGTCACCGACCTGATGGGCAACGGCGTCAACCCGGTCACCGGCGACTACTCGCGCGGCGCCGGCGGATTCTGGATCGAGAACGGCGAAATCGCCTATCCGGTGGACGAGATCACCATCGCCGGCAACCTGCGGCAGATGTTCCAGGACATCGAGGCGGTCGGCGCCGACATCGACGTGCGCTCGCATGTGCATATCGGCGCGGTGCTGGTCGGCAGGATGACGGTGGCCGGCAACGACTGAGCGCCGCGACGCAGGCAGCGCGCAAGGACGCACAGGCATGCAGGCAAGCGACACCGAGAACACGATCGCCGACGGCCCAGCGCCCGCGTGGGAGCGCGCGCTGGCGGCATTTGCGCATCTGTCGATGTGGATCGGCTTGTTCGCCGCCTGCAATGCGCACCTGGGCTACGCGCTGTGGTGGCTGCTGTTGCTGTGGCTGTTGCCGGGCGCGCAATGGTGGGCGATGCGGGGCAGGCAGCCGTTCGTCGCCGAACACGCGCGCCAGGCCATGCGGATGGGCCTCGGCCTGTCCCTGCTGAGTGCGGTCTTGCTGGCGCCGAGCGTGCTGATCTTCGGTGCCGTGCTGGTGTTCGGGTGGCTGCTGGTCCTGATGCTGCTTGTGGCGATGGGCGTCAGCCTATACGCGGCGGCCAAGGCCATGCTCGGTCGCCGCTAGCGCGATCCGCTGCCGTATGGGGCGTCGGATCAGCGCCGCGGTTGCCGAGCGGGCGATCCTTGCGCCCGTCGAGGCGTCTTCCCGCCTTGCCGGCTTGGCTTGACAGCGCTGCGCCAGCCGCCGAGAGTGACGCGCCAAACGTCTTGTCCCCTCACCACCAAAGGAACGGAATACCGATGAGCGAATTCGACAACGTCACTGCCCCGCCGCCGCCGCCGGCCTCGGCAGGCCCCCAGGAAGATCGCACTGTCTCGCTGATCACCCATCTGTCCGGGATCATCGCCGGCTTCATCGTGCCGCTGATCATCTGGCTGGTGAACAAGGACAATCCGGCCAAGTCCTTCCTCAACGACCAGGCCAAGGAAGCGCTGAATTTCCAGATCACCGTCGCCATCGCGTACGTGATCTGCGTGGTGCTCAGCGTGATCGTCATCGGCGGATTGCTGATGCCGGTGGTGTGGGTGGTGAACCTGGTGTTCTGCATCCTGGCCGGCATCAAGGCCAACGACGGCGTCGCCTACCGCTACCCGTTCGCGCTGCGCCTGATCAAGTAAGCGCGCCTGTGACGCGTCCCCGAAGGCCCGGCCGCTGCGCCGGGCCTTTTTTGTGCCCGCGCCGCGCTCCGGCGGGAGGTCGCAGGGCGGCCAGGCGCAACGCCGCCACCGGCCGGTCAACCGCGGCCCGTGCTGCGCGTTTGCAAGGCTGTCGCCATCACCGGAGCGCCGCATGATCCGCCGCGAGAGCTTGAGCGCCGCCAACCGCTTCGGCCTGGGCGCCCGTCCCGGGGACCTGACCGGCATGGGCGAGCCGCGCGCCTGGCTGGCCGTGCAATTGCAGTCGCCGCCGCTGGCGCCGGCGTTGCAGGGCCTGCCCGACAGCCTGGCCTACCTGCGCCGCGAGGCCGACTACCAGCGCGAACGCCGCCAGGCGCGGCAGCAGGCGGCCGGCGATCCGCAGCAGGCCGCCCAGCAGGCGCAGCAGGCCGCGCGCGGGCTCTATCGGCAGGCACAGGCGCAGGAACTGGCGGCGCGCTACCGGGTCGCGGTGTCCAGCCCGGCCGGCTTCGCCGAGCGCCTGGTGCAGTTCTGGTCCAATCATTTCGCGGTCTCGGTCGACAAGCGTGCGGCCGCGCTGTACGCGGCGCCGATGGAGCGCGAGGCGATCCGCCCGCACTGCATGGGCCGCTTCGCCGATCTGCTACTGGCGGTGGAGCGTCACCCGGCGATGCTGCGCTACCTGGACAACGCCAATTCGGTCGGCCCCGACTCGCTGCTGGCGCAACGCGCGCAGCGCCGGGCCCTGCGCCTGGATCCCGAACGTCCCGTGCGCCGCCTGGGGCTCAACGAGAATCTGGCGCGCGAGATCCTGGAACTGCACACGCTGGGCGTGGACGGCGGCTATACCCAGGCCGACGTCACCGAACTGGCGCGTGCGATCACCGGCTGGGGCGTGCCGGCGCCGCGCGATTTCGAGCAGGGAGCGCCCGGGGCCGCCTTCGTGTTCCGCGCGCCGGCGCATGCCGCCGGCAGCCGCCTGGTGCTGGGCCGGCGCTACGCCGAGGACGGCGTGGCGCAGGGCGAGGCGATCCTGGCGGCGCTGGCCCGGCACCCGGCCACCGCGCAGCACGTCTCGTTCAAGCTGGCCCGGCATTTCGTCCGCGACGACCCGCCACCGGCCTTGGTGCAGCGCATGGCCGACGCGTGGCGGCGCAGCGATGGCGACCTGCGCCACGTCTACCGCGCCCTGATCGACAGCCCCGAGGCATGGGACGCGCAGGCGCGCAAGTTCAAGCCGCCGCAGGATTTCGTGGTGTCCGCACTGCGCGCCGGAGGTGCCTGGCCCGAGGCGCCGCCGCAGCAGAAGACCGTGCTGACCCTGCTGGCACGGATGGGGCAGCCGCCGTTCACGCCGCGCTCGCCGGCCGGCTATGCCGACGTGGCCGCGGAATGGAGCGGCGCCGACGCACTGTGGAAGCGCGTGCAGGCCGCCGAGGCGCTGGCCGGGATGGCCCCAGGCGAGCCGCTGGCACTGGCCGCGACCGCGTTCGGCGACGGTCCGGATGCGGACACGCTGACCGCGGTGCGGCGCGCCGAATCGCCGCGCGAAGGCGTGGCGGTGCTGCTGGCCAGCCCGGCCTTCCAATGGCGCGCCTGAGCGGCGCGCGGTCCGATCCGCGATGGGAGAAGCTCCGATGCAACTGACACGCCGTCGTTTCCTTGCCGCCAGCGGTGCGGCCACCGTGTTGAGCCTGTGGTCGGGCAGCGGCCTGGCCGCGCCGGGCGCCGATACGCGCCTGCTGGTGGTGCTGCTGCGCGGCGCGCTGGACGGGCTGCACGCACTGGTGCCGACCGCCGACCCCGACTACGCACGCCTGCGCGGCGCGCTGGCGCCGCCGCAGACCCTGGCCCTGGATGGCAGCTTCGCGCTGCATCCGGCGCTGGCGTTCGCGCACGCGCTGTACGCGCGCAAGCAATGGCTGCCGGTGGTGGCGGTGGCGCCGCCGTACCGCGAGCGCTCGCACTTCGAGGCGCAGGATTGCCTGGAGAACGGCACCGCGCGGCCCAGTGGCGCCTCCAGCGGCTGGCTCAACCGCTGCGCATTGGCCCTGCACGGCGCCGAGGCGGTGTCGGTGAGCGCGGTGACGCCGCTGATCATGCGCGGCCCGGGCGCGGTGAACAGCTGGTCGCCGCCGCTGCCGAGCGCGGTCAATCCGATCCTGCTGCAGCGTCTGCAGCCGCTGTATGCCGCCGATCCGCAGCTGGCCGGCGATTTCGCGCGCGCGCTGCGCGAGCAGGGCATGCAGGTGGACAGCGTCAAGGGTGGGCAATTGCCGCAGGCGATGAGTGCGGCGGCCAGCTTCATGGCCAAGCCCGACGGGCCGCGGATCGGCTTCGTCGAGGATGCCGGCTGGGATACCCATGGCAACCAGGCCGCGGTGCTGCAGCGCAAGCTGGGCGAGCTGGATGCGGGGCTGCGCGCGTTCCACGATGGCGCGCAGGCCTGCTGGTCGCGCAGCGTGGTCGCGGTGGTGACCGAGTTCGGCCGCACCGCGGCGGTGAACGGCACCGGCGGGACCGACCATGGCACCGGCGGGGTGGCGTTCCTGGCCGGCGGCGCGGTGCGCGGCGGGCGCATCGCGGGAGACTGGCCCGGCCTGTCGCCGCGGGCCTTGAACGAGGGCCGCGACCTGCGCGCCACCAGCGACCTGCGCAGCCTGTTCCGGCACGTGCTCGGCGCGCATCTGGGCGTGTCCGAGCGCGCGCTGGACACCCAGGTGTTTCCCGGCAGCGCGGGGCTGCCCAGATTGGAGGGCCTGGTGGCCTAGGACACACCACACGGGCACAGAGGTGCGGCCTGGGCCGCACGCGAACCGGGCGCCGACGCGAGGTCGGCGCCCGGGGACATCACCGGCGTGCCGGACTCAGTTCTGCGACGGATTGTTCTCGGCGAAGTACTCGTGGCTGTCGGCGTTCTTCACCGCGCGCGCCGGATCGCTCTTGGCCAGGCTCTTGGCCGCGCTCTGGCCGTACGCGGTGTCCTGCGTGCCGGCGACCACGCTGAAGTGGCTCATTTCGTGGATCAGGGTGCCGGCCTTGGAGTCGGTGCCGGTCAGCGGCGCGCTCCAGAACGCATTGCACACGTAGATCTGGTACGGCTGGTTCGGATACACGTAGGCGTAGGAACTGTCGCTGCAGCCGCAATTGATGGTGATCTGGCCGTTGTTCTGGTCGATCGCCGAATCGATGTTGACGAAGTTGGACGTGGCGGTGCTGTAGCGGCTGGCGTTGTAGGCGCCGAACCAGGTGGTGTAGCGCGCGCCGGTGCTGCCGCCGTTGAGGTAGGTCTTGGCGTTCTGCGAGTAGGTGCGCGCCGCGTTCACCGCGCTGCCGATGGTGCTGATCTGGCTGGTGCTGCACGAGGCGTAGTTGACGCCGTTGACCACCGCCTGCGGGCCGATCATCAGGTCGTTGCGCACCGCATGGCCGCGGCCGCCATCCAGCCATACCGTCAGCGGCGCGCTGGACAGGGTCTGCGGCTCGCCGTCGGCACGCAGCATGCGCGCGCCATCGGCGAGCGCGGCGCCCTGCAGCGGCGCGTCGAGGCGGATGCTGTAGGTGCCGCTGCGGGTCAGGTCGTAGGCGCGGCTCAGGTCGATCTGCGCCTGCTTCGCTTCGCCCGGCTGCAGCACCACCATGTCCTCGGCGCGCGGCGCGGCGCGCTTGACCAGGCGCCCGACGTAATCCACCGGCTTGCCGTCGCGCTGGACCTGGAACAGGGCGTTGTCGAGATCGCCCAGCGGCAGTTCCCACTTGGGCACGCGTGCGACCTGCGTGCCGGTGTTGCGCACGGTCACCGCCATCTGGCCGCGCTGCTGGCCGTCGGCGTCGGCGACCGGCGTCAGTTCGACCTGCAGCGGCGCGGGCGTGCGCGTGAGTTGCGATTGCGCCGTGGCCGCCGAGATGATGCCGACCAGGCTGAAGCCGATCGCTGCCGAGATCCGGGATGCGTGTTTCATGCAGTCTCTCTCCGTCGAAAGTGGGCGCCCCGTGACAGGGGCCGAAGCAAACTAGCCCGGTGATGCGCGCGTGCGCGTCGCAGGTGCGTTTGTCTTCGATTTCGTCCAGCGAAGCGCGCGCCAGGTCTCAGTATCGGCATCGCGGACAGACATCGCCGCATGTGAGTGTCGCGCTGCAGCGGCCTTGCCGCAGCGGCATGCACTGGATCGAGCGCAGCGTTGCGGATAGGCCATGTGGCGATCACGCTCGCACTGTGCGTGTGCGTGCGTGCAGATCGTGCTGGTGGCGGCGTTTGCCGAAGGCGATGAGGACGTCCGCGATCTCCATTCGCCGCAGCCGGCGTCATCGCGATCTGCAGCGGTATGCGCGGCTTCGGAATTTTTGCGGTAACGCGGGTTGCCGTGGCGTGAGATGCCCCTGGTCGCCTGGTGTGGGAGTCAACCGTCATGCATCCGCGACGAGCGGCGTGGCGGACGATCGGATCGCGAAAGCAGTCGGGACTGAAGTCCCTCCCACATTGCCCCAGACACTCACCGCAAGCCCATGTAGCAGCGGCTTCAGCCGCGACAGGCATGACCGATGCCGTCTGTCGCGGCTGAAGCCGCTCCTGTAACAGCGCCTCTGGTCATCACCGGCTGCGCGCGGCCAGCGCCAGCATAATTCCCTGGATTCGCGGATGCGGAGCAGCGCCTGCGCGGTAATGACGCGTGCGGCCCAGCCGCAACGATCGCACGCGTCGAGCGCGGCGATCAGTGCGCGCGATCGACCGCGAGCCGCGCCAGCGCCGCCAGTGCATCGGCGGCAGCGCCATAGCCGTGCAGGCTGTCCTGCATCGCCTGCGCCAGCTCGGCCAGCTTGGCCTTGGCGCCGTCCATGCCCAGCAGGGCAGGGTAGGTGGACTTGGCCTGCGCGACGTCCTTGCCGGCGGTCTTGCCGAGCTGTTCGGAGCTGGCTTCCACGTCGAGGATGTCGTCGCGCACCTGGAAAGCCAGGCCCAGCGCGGTGGCGAAGCTGTCCAATTGCGCGAGTGCGGCGGCGTCGGCGCCGCCGCCGAGCGCGCCCAGGCGCACGCTGGCGCGGATCAGCGCGCCGGTCTTCAGTGCATGCATGCGTTGCAGGTCCGGCAGCGCCTGCACGCGGCCGGTGGCGTCGATGTCCAATGCCTGGCCGCCGCACATGCCGGCTGCACCGGCGGCCTCGGCCAGGGTCTGCAGCCACTGCACGCGCAGCGGTGCCGCCGCGTCTTCGGCATTGGCCAGCAACGCGAACGCCAGGCTCTGCAGCGCGTCGCCGGCGAGGATCGCGGTGGCTTCGTCGAAGGCGATGTGCACGGTCGGCTGGCCGCGGCGCAGGGCATCGTCGTCCATCGCCGGCAGGTCGTCGTGGACCAGCGAATAGGCGTGGATCAGTTCCACCGCCAGCGCCGGTGCATCCAGGCGCGCGGCGTCGGCGCCGAACAGCGCGCCGCTGGCGTAGACCAGCAGCGGGCGCATGCGCTTGCCGCCGCCGAGGGTGGCGTGGCGCATCGCCGCGTGCAGGCGCTGCGGCGCCAGCGTGGCCGCCGGCAACTGCGCCTGCAGCCCGGCTTCCACCCGATCGCGCCAGCGCGCGAACGCCGCCTCAGCCGCCATGGGGCGGTACGGGGTCGAAGGGTTCGGCGCTGTCGGGCTGTTCGGGATCGCTGAGCAGGCGCACGCGCAATTCGGCCTGCTCCAGCGCCTGCTGGCATTGCCGATACAGGCCCACGCCACGCTCGTAGGCGCTGAGCGACTGCTCCAGGCTCAGGTCGCCGGCTTCCATCTTCTCCACCAGCACTTCCAGCTCCTCGAGCGACTGCTCGAAGCGCGCGACCGGGGAGGCATCGTCTTGGGACTTCTTGGGCATGGCGAAAGTGTGCGCGGCGGCGGCGGCAGGGTCAATGCGAGGCGGGCGCCGCCACGGGCAGCGGATCCAGCGCCAGGTGCGCGGCGTGCGCCTGCAGCCAGGCGTGCAACGGCGCGGCCAGAAGGTCCGGTCCGGCGGCCAGCAGTTGCGTGGCGTCGAACAGCAGCGGCAGTCGCAGGCGCTCCCACGGCGGCAACGCCTGCGTCTGCAGCAGGTGCTTCAGTGCCTGCGACTGCGTCCGCCCTGGCAGAAGCAGACGTTCGCCGCCGCGGCGCGCGCGCACCAGCAGCGGCGTATCGAAGGCCAGCGCGGTGTCGGCGCGCAGGTGCAGGCAGCGGCCATCGGGCAACGCCAGCGGCGCGCGGCCGTCCCACTGCGCCTGCCAGTCCGCAGGCCAGGGCGCGGGGTCGCGCTCGGCGTACAGCGTGTCGTGCCAGCTGCGCACGCAGGCGCCGTGCCAGGCGAACTGCGCCGAAGCATCGGCGCGCGGCTGCAGCAGGTCGCGTTCGATCGCGGCCAGGCCGGCCGCCGGCAATGGCGGCAGGCCGGCCTGTGCGACCCAGCGTCGCAGCACGCGCGCGCGCCGCGCCGCAGGCAGGGCGCGCAGCGGGGCAAGCGGCAGCGGGGCACCGGGGGCGTCCTGCAGCGCGTCGAGCGCCGCGCCGTCGTCCACCTCCAGCAGCGCACTGGCGTCGGCGCATAGCTGCGCGCTGCGGGCGAGGGCGGCGTCGGCGTGCGGCCAGCGCTGGCGCAGCAGCGGCAGCACCTGCAGGCGCAGGAAATTGCGGTCGAAGCCGGGGTCGGCGTTGCTGGGGTCGTCGATCCACTGCAGGCCGTGCTGCTGCGCATAGGCATACAGCGCAGTGCGCGGCTGCGCCAGCAGCGGCCGCCACAGGCGGCTGCCGGCGAAATCGGACAGCGCCTGCATCGCCGCCAGGCCATCGGGCCCGGAGGCGCGCAGCGCGCGCAGCAGGAAGGTTTCGGCCTGATCGTCGCGGTGCTGCGCCAGCACCAGCCATTCGCCGGGCTGCAGCGCCTGCGCGAAGGCGTGGCGCCGTGCCTGCCGCGCCGCCGCCTCCAGGCCATCGCCGCTGTCGCGCGGCACCTGCACCCGCACCACCTGCAGCGGCACCGCCAGCGCGTTGCACAGCTGCGCGCACCGCGCGGCCCAGGCGTCGGCGTCGGCATGCAGGCCGTGGTGCACATGCAGCGCGCGCAGGCCGGCGTGGCGGTACGACGGCCGCTGCGCGAGCAGGTGCAGCAGCACGGTCGAATCCAGCCCGCCGCTGAGGCCGAGCAGCAGCGGCGCCGGTGCCGGATCGGGCAGCGCGGTGGCGAGTGCGGACAACGGGGGCGTAGAGGCGTGCGGCGGCATCGCGTCACTGTAGACGCAAGCGCAGGTCAGCGCGAAGCGTGGCATGGCGACGTCTTTGCGCTTGGCAGCATTGTGGGAGGAAGTTCAGTCCCGATGCCTTTCAGCTAATCGCGTCGGGACTGAAGGGCACCTCGAACAACCTGCCACGACCTGGAGCCAGGGGGTAGCATCTGTCGCAACGGCACCAGAGCGGCGCCTGATCGTGGTGGTTGGGAGGCTGAGGTGGCCGCTGGGCTACCTCAGCCGATCACGCTGGCACCATGGCCCGCTCCTGTAGCCGTGCCAGCCGCATCACGTTATGGCTGGCGACCTTCAGCCCGATCACCACCTTTGCCCGCGCCAAGCCGATGCAGCGTACGAACTTGCCGCCTTGTTGGGCCAAGCGCGCAAACGGGTGCTCGCCGAACACCCGATCCTTGGCAATTCGGCGGTTCCGGCGCTTTGCTGCCTCGCTCAAGGGCTTGCGCGCATGCCCTTGATGCTGGATCGCGGGGCG
>NZ_NKUH01000009.1:0-61557 GCF_009192895.1 Xanthomonas sp. LMG 12460
CTGGACGGCGCGGATGGCGCCGCTCGGGGCGTGTCACCGATTCCCGAGTATGCCGCGTTGGGTCTGGCAGGCGCGCTGCCGGCGTGGGCCGTCAGGTCAAGCCGCGCGGCGCCGGCAGCGCGCCTGCCAGGCCCAACCCGAAGGGCCACGGCGCGGCATGCTCGGGGATTGATGGCACGCCCTAGTCCCGTCCATCCTGGGTTAATCGGCAGGGGGCATGCTGGTGGCTCACAGCAGAGCCCCGCGATGAGACCCACCCCGTTGTTTGTGTTGCCGCTGCTGGTCCTGGCCGGCTGCGCGCAGGCGCCACGCCCGCCTGCCGGCGATGGCGCACACACTGCCGCCCCGCGCACCGTGGTCATGCCGGCCGCGCCGCCGATCGCGGCGGCGCCGTCGGCCGGCGACGTCGCCGATGGCGACGAGCGCGACGCCGAGGCGCCGATCCGCATGGCCGCCTCGGCCAGCGGCGACATCGATTGCGACGGTCGCGACCTGAACATCGTTGGCCGCGACGCCACCCTGGTGCTGCACGGGCACTGCGCCACCGTCAGTCTGTTCGGCCGCAACGGCAACCTGCAGATCGAGCGGGCCGACACCCTGCGCGTGCTCGGCGACAACGCCCAGATCGCGATGCGCGGCGATGCCGGGCAGGTCGCCTTGTTCGGCCGCCATGGCCGGCTGCAGATGGCGCGCATCGCGACACTGGACGTGTCCGGCGACCAGAACCAGTTGCAGGCCAGCGAGATCGACACCATCGCCCTGCAGGGCAACGGCAATGCCATCGTCCAGCGCAGCGGCACGGCACAGGTCGACGACAGCGGCCGCGACAACCGCATCCTCGTCCAGTAGCGCGAGCGGCGCTGCGCCCCCACTGCCCTGACCTACCCCGCGGCGTCGCCGTCATCGCCCAACCCGGATGCGCCTGGCGCCGCCCCTGGCCTGCGCGCACGGGGTCACCCACGTTGCGCGGTCACGACACACCGCCAGGGCCTCCGCGCGGCCGTCCATCCGCGCACAGCGGCGCACACGAAGGCCAGCGCGATGGCCCCACGCGCCAAACCGGCGGACAATGGCCGGGTCCGGCCGGCGCCGCCGCGCGCCCGCCCTTTACCTTCCGCGTCGCAAGGACCCACCGCACATGGCTGCCCGCAAGACCGCCGCTCTCGCCTTCGAACTCCACGCCCGCCCCGGGCAACCGCTGGGCATGCCCGCCGCGACCTTCCTGCGCGATTACTGGCACAAGCGCCCGCTGCTGATCCGCAACGCCTTCCCCAACTTCGTCTCGCCGATCGAGCCCGGCGACCTGGCCGGCCTGGCCTGCGAAGAGGCGGCGCTGTCGCGGCTGGTCGAGCACGATCGCGCCAACGACCGCTGGCGCGTGCGCAGCGGCCCGTTCCAGGAGCACGAGTTCCCCGGCATGCCCGACCACGACTGGACCCTGCTGGTGCAGGACGTGGACAAGTGGGACCCGGACATCCGCGCCCTGCTCGAGCAGTTCCGCTTCCTGCCGCGCTGGCGGGTGGACGACGTGATGGTCAGCTTCGCCGCGCGCGGCGGCTCGGTCGGCGCGCACGTGGACCACTACGACGTGTTCCTGCTGCAGGCCCACGGCCATCGCCGCTGGCAGATCGACGCCAGCGTCGCGCTGGGCCGCCCGGCGCCGCCGACCGACTTCCGCGACGACGTGGAGCTGAAGCTGCTGCGCCAGTTCGACCCGACCCACGACTGGGTGCTGGGGCCGGGCGACATGCTTTACCTGCCGCCGCTGGTGCCGCACCACGGCGTCGCCGAGGACGCCTGCCTGACCTTCTCGGTGGGCATGCGCGCACCGTCCTCGGCCGAGCTGATCGTCGACTATCTGGACACCCTGATCGAAGGCGCCGACGAGGCATTGCGCTACCACGACGAAGACCTGCAGGCGCCGGCCGATCCGTACGAGATCGACGCGGCGGCGATGGGCCGCGTGGTCGAGGCGCTGAACGCCCTGCGCATGAACGACCCGGACAAGCTGGGCGCCTGGTTCGGCCGCTTCATCACCACCTACCGTGCCGCCGGCGACATCCTGCCGCCGGCCGGCCTGCCGCCGGCGGAAGAGATCGCCGCCGCGCTGGAACAGGGCCTGGTCCTGCAGCGGCACCCGTGGGCGCGGCCGGCGTGGCGGCGTGCCAGCCGCGGCGCCATGCTGTTCTGCAGCGGCCAGGAGTTCGCGCTGCCGGTCAAGGACGCCAAGCGCCTGGCCGCGGCCGAACACATCGACGGCACCGACTACGCGGCGCTGTCGGCAGCCGGCAGGCAGACCCTGCTGGAGCTGATCGAAGGCGGCTTCTACCAGCCGCTGGAGGCCGAGGACGCCACCGACGAGGACGCCGACGCGGCCTGATCCGACCATGCCCGGCCCCGGTTTCCGCATCGCTGCGCTCGACCCCGTCCGCGACGGCGCCGAACTGCGCGCGCTGCGTGCCGCGGCCGGCACCGCCGTGGACCTGGCCGACGCCGCCGCCGCGCTGGACGCGCTGGGCGACCATCTGGTCGCGCGCAGCGACGACGGCCAGGCAGTGGGCGCGGCCCGGCTCGGCGCGGACCGGCGGATCGCCGCGCTGGCGGTGCTGCCGGACTGGCGCGGGCGCGGCGTCGGCGGCGCGCTGCTGCGCGGCCTGATCGAGACAGCGCAGCGCCGGCACTGGCCGCAGTTGGAACTGCAGGTGCCGGCCGCGGCACTGGCGTTCTGCGCCCGCCACGGCTTCCTGCCGCCCCCGGGCGGCGTGGCCGCCACCGCGGAGGCCGTGCCGCTGCGCCGCCGCTTCGACGGCGCCGTGGCGGTGGAGGACGCGGCGATGGCGATCGCCGCCAGCATCGCGGTACTGGCGCAGGCCCGCCGCCAGGTGCTGATCCACAGCCGCATGCTGGATCCCGGCCTGCTCGACGATGCCCGCGTGGTGGAACAGGTGCGGCGCTTCGCGGTCGCCGCGCATGCCAAGCAGGTGCGTGTTTTGCTGCACGACGCGGCCGCGCCGCAGCGCGTCGGCGCCCCCTTGCTAGCGCTGGCACAGCGCCTGCCCAGCGTATTCCAGTTCCGCGAAGTCAGCGATCCGGTGGACCGCAGCGACGCCACCGCCTACCTGGTCAACGACGGCGGCGGCTACTACTTCCGTGGACTCGGTCACCGTTACGACGGCGAGACCGACCTGCTCGGTGGTGGCCGCGCACGCCAGTTGCGCGCCACCTTCGACCGGGTCTGGGAGCGCGCCCGGCCCTGCAGCGAACTGCGCGCACTGGGCTGGTGAGGAAGCCGCGGCCGCGCCGCCGCAACTGCCACGGATGAACCGGGATCGGCCTTGACCACGCCGAATGCACACCCCGGCTGGTTCATGGGGGTATAATTTTTGCGCTTGATTACGCCCGCGCGGCCCTCGCGTCCGCCGGTTCCTGCCGCAAGCCACCCCAAACAAAGCGACCGCACCCCACCATCGTGGACAATCTACTCAAGCAGTTTGCGCAGTCATCGCAACTCGCCGGCGGCAATGCCGCCTATATCGAAGACCTGTACGAACAGTATCTGGTCTCTCCCGACAGCATCGATCCCAAGTGGAAAACCTACTTCGACGGCTTCCAGGGCCGCGATGCCGGTGACGTCCCCCACTCGGCGGTCATCGCCCACATCGCCAGCGCCGCGCGCCAGGCCGCCAACAGCGGCACCGGCCCGAGCGGCGACGAGCGCGAGCGCCATGTCGGCCGCCTGATCACCGCCTACCGTTCGCGCGGCCACCTCGGCGCGCGCCTGGATCCGCTGGGCCTGACCCCGCCGGTGAACCCGCCGGACCTGGGCCTGCCGTTCCACAGCCTGTCGGAAAGCGATCTGGGCAGCGAGTTCAGCACCGGCGGCCTCGGCGGCCAGCCGCGGATGAAACTGCGCGACCTGCTGGCGCGGCTGAAGGCGACCTACACCGGGTCGATCGGCAGCGAGTTCATGCACATCTCTGAGTTCGAACAGCGCCAGTGGATCTACCAGCGCCTGGAGAACGCGGGCGGCAACATCGCCGGCGACACCGCCAGCCGCCGCCGCACCCTGGAGCGGATCACCGCCGCCGAGGGCCTGGAGCGCTACCTGCACACCAAGTACGTCGGCCAGAAGCGCTTCTCGCTGGAAGGCGGCGACTCGCTGATCCCGATGATGGACGTGCTGGTGCAGCGCGCCGGCAGCGACACGGTCAAGGACATCGTGGTCGGCATGGCCCACCGCGGCCGCCTCAACGTGCTGGTCAACACCCTGGGCAAGAACCCGCGCAAGCTGTTCGACGAGTTCGAAGGCAAGTTCGAGCACGCCCACGACGACCGCGCCCACACCGGCGACGTGAAGTACCACATGGGCTTCTCCGCCGACGTGGCGGTGGCCGACGGCAAGTCGGTGCACCTGGCGCTGGCGTTCAACCCCTCGCACCTGGAAATCGTCGACCCGGTCGTGGTCGGCAGCGTGCGGTCGCGCCAGGAGCGCTACGGCGACGCCGCGCGCAAGTCGGTGCTGCCGGTGATCATCCACGGCGACGCCGCGTTCGCCGGCCAGGGCGTGGTCATGGAGCTGTTCCAGATGTCGCAGGCGCGCGGCTTCGCGGTCGGCGGCACCGTGCACATCGTGGTCAACAACCAGATCGGCTTCACCACCAGCGCCCGCGACGACGCCCGTTCCACGCTGTACTGCACCGACGTGGCCAAGATGATCGGCGCGCCGGTGTTCCATGTGAACGGCGACGATCCGGACGCGGTGGCGTTCGTGGCCAACCTGGCCTACGACTTCCGCCAGCAGTTCAACAAGGACGTGGTCATCGACCTGGTCTGCTACCGCCGCTGGGGCCACAACGAGGCCGACGAGCCGGCGGCCACCCAGCCGGTGATGTACCAGACCATCCGCAAGCACAAGACCACCCGCGAACTGTACGCCGCCCAGCTGGAAAGCGAAGGCGTGCTGCAGGCCGGCGAGGCGCAGGCGCTGGTCGACGGCTACCGCAACAAGCTCGACTCGGGCGAATACACCACCGAGCTGGCGACCCGCAAGCCCGACGAATTCGCCATCGACTGGTCCAAGTACCTGTCGGGCAAGCTGTCGGACAAGGTCGACACCACGGTCAAGCGCAAGACCCTGGACCAACTGGCCAAGATCATCACCACCATCCCGGGCGGCGTCGAGCTGCACCCGCGCGTGGCCAAGATCTACGAGGACCGGGTGAAGATGGCCGCCGGCGAACTGCCGGGCGACTGGGGCTTCGCCGAGAACCTGGCCTACGCCACCTTGCTGGGCGAAGGCCACAAGCTGCGCCTGGTCGGCCAGGACGCGGGCCGCGGCACGTTCTTCCACCGTCACGCGATCCTGCACGACCAGAAGACCGACAGCTACTACCTGCCGCTGCGGCAGTTGGTGGAGAACCCGGAAGACGCCACCGTGATCGACTCGCTGCTCAGCGAGGAGGCGGTGATGGGCTTCGAGTACGGCTACTCCACCACCGATCCCAACGCGCTGTGCATCTGGGAAGCGCAGTTCGGCGACTTCGCCAACGGCGCGCAGGTGGTGATCGACCAGTTCATCGCCGCCGGCGAAGCGAAGTGGGGCCGCATCTCGGGCCTGTCGCTGTTCCTGCCGCACGGCTACGAAGGCCAGGGCCCGGAGCACAGCTCCGCGCGCCTGGAGCGCTTCCTGCAGCTATGCGCGCTGGAGAACATGCTGGTCTGCGTGCCCACCACCCCGGCCCAGGCCTTCCACATGATCCGCCGGCAGATGCGCATGTCCACGCGCAAGCCGCTGGTGGTGATGACGCCCAAGTCGCTGCTGCGCCACAAGCTGGCGGTGTCGACCATGGAAGAACTGGCCGACGGCGAGTTCCAGCACCTGATCCCAGACGCCAAGGCCGACCCGAAGAAGGTCAAGCGCGTGGTCGCCTGCTCCGGCAAGGTCTACTACGACCTGCTCGAGGATCAGACCAAGCGCGGCCAGGACGACGTCGCCATCCTGCGCGTGGAACAGCTGTATCCGTTCCCGCGCGAGCTGCTGTCGGCCGAGCTGAAGCGCTACGGCAACGCCACCGACCTGGTCTGGTGCCAGGAAGAGCCGCAGAACCAGGGCGCCTGGTACCAGATCAAGCACCACCTGCAGGCCTGCCTGGCCGACGGACAGAGCCTGCACTACGCCGGCCGCGCCCGCTCGCCGTCTCCCGCCGCCGGCCATTTCGCCGAGCACGTGGAAGAGCAGCTGAAGCTGGTCGCCGATGCGCTGTTGAATCCGTTCAACGACCAAGTCGCTGAATAAACCCCCTTTCACATTTCAAAAAAGACACCACTAGGACGCCCCCTGCAATGGCCACCGAAGTCAAAGTTCCGGTACTGCCCGAATCCGTATCCGATGCCACCATCGCCAGCTGGCACAAGAAGGCCGGTGACGCGGTCAAGCGCGACGAGAACCTGGTGGACCTGGAGACCGACAAGGTCGTGCTGGAAGTGCCCTCGCCCGTCGATGGCGTGCTGAAGGAGATCAAGTTCGAGACCGGCGCCACCGTGACCAGCTCGCAGATCCTGGCGATCATCGAGGAAGGCGCGACCGCCGCTGCGGCACCGACCGAGGCCAAGGTCGCCGAGGCGCCGAAGGCCGAAGCGCCCAAGGCCGCCGCCGCGGAAGCGCCGAAGGCCGCCAAGGCCGACGCGCCGAAGGCCGCCGGTGATGTGTCCAGCCTGCCGCCGGGCGCGCGCTTCAGCGCCATCACCGAAGGCGTGGATCCGTCGCAGGTCGAAGGCACCGGCCGCCGCGGCGCGGTGACCAAGGAAGACATCCTCAACTACGCCAAGAATGGCGGCGCCGGCAAGGCCAGCGGTGCGCGTCCGGAAGAGCGCGTGCCGATGACCCGCGTGCGCAAGCGCATCGCCGAGCGCCTGATGCAGTCGAAGAACTCGACCGCGATGCTGACCACCTTCAACGAGGTCAACCTGGCCAAGGTCTCGGCGGCGCGCAAGGAACTGCAGGACGAGTTCCAGAAGGCCCACGGCATCAAGCTCGGCTTCATGAGCTTCTTCGTCAAGGCCGCGGCCAACGCGCTGCAGCGCTTCCCCCTGGTCAATGCCTCGATCGACGGCGACGACATCATCTATCACGGCTACAGCGACATCTCCATCGCCGTGTCCACCGACAAGGGCCTGGTCACGCCGGTGCTGCGCAACGTCGAGCGGCAGTCCTTCGCCGACATCGAACAGGGCATCGCCGACTACGCCAAGAAGGCGCGCGACGGCAAGCTGAGCCTGGAAGAACTGCAGGGCGGCACCTTCACCGTGACCAACGGCGGCACCTTCGGCTCGCTGCTGTCGACCCCGATCATCAACCCGCCGCAGAGCGCGATCCTGGGCATGCACGCGATCAAGGAGCGTCCGATCGCCGAGAACGGCCAGGTCGTGATCGCGCCGATGATGTACCTGGCGCTGTCCTACGATCACCGCATCATCGACGGCAAGGACTCGGTGCAGTTCCTGGTCGACATCAAGAACCAGCTGGAAAACCCGGGCCGGATGCTGTTCGGTCTGTAAGAGCCGGGAATCGGGAATGGAGAGTGGGGAATGGGACAAGCGCCCATTTCCCTGCCCTGTTCCCGCCTGGACCTGGATGGGAGGCGGCAGGCGCCTGCGCTTTTGCGATTCCCCATTCCCTATTCCCCATTCCCGTGTGAGCGAATGAAATGAGCGAACAATACGACGTCGTCGTCATCGGTGCCGGTCCCGCCGGCTATCACGCGGCCATCCGCGCCGCCCAGTTGGGCCTGAAGACCGCATGCATCGACGCGGCGCTGGGCAAGGACGGCAAGCCGGCGCTCGGCGGCACCTGCCTGCGCGTGGGCTGCATCCCGTCCAAGGCGCTGCTGGATTCCTCGCGCCAGTTCTGGAACATGGGCCACCTGTTCGGCGAGCACGGCATCAGCTTCAAGGATGCCAAGATCGACGTCGCGGCGATGGTCGGGCGCAAGGACAAGATCGTCAAGCAGTTCACCGGCGGCATCGCGATGCTGTTCAAGGCGAACAAGATCACCCCGTACTACGGCTTCGGTGAGCTTCAGCCGGGCAACGTGGTCAAGGTCAAGCAGCACGACGGCAGCGAAGTCGAGCTGAAGGGCACCAACGTGATCCTGGCCGCCGGCTCGGATTCGATCGAACTGCCGTTCGCCAAGTTCGACGGCGAGACCATCGTCGACAACGTCGGCGCGCTGGACTTCACCGAGGTGCCCAAGCGCCTGGCGGTGATCGGCGCCGGCGTGATCGGCCTGGAACTGGGCAGCGTGTGGAAGCGCCTGGGCGCCGAGGTCACCATCCTCGAAGCGCTGCCGGACTTCCTGGCCCTGGCCGATGCCGAAGTGGCCAAGACCGCCTTGAAGGAATTCAAGAAGCAGGGCCTGGACATCAAGCTCGGCGCCAAGGTCTCCAAGACCGAAGTCACCGGCAAGGGCAAGAAGCAGGAAGTGGTCGTCACCTATAGCGACAGCGAAGGCGAGAAGACCCTCAACGTGGACAAGCTGCTGGTGGCCGTCGGCCGCCGCGCCGCCACCAAGGGCCTGCTGGCCGACGGTACCGGCGTCAAGGTCAACGAGCGCGGCCAGATCGAGGTCGATGCGCACTGCCACACCGGCGTGGACGGCGTGTGGGCGATCGGCGACTGCGTGCGCGGGCCGATGCTCGCGCACAAGGGTTTCGAGGAAGGCATCGCGGTCGCCGAACTGATCGCCGGCCTGCCCGGCCACGTCAACTTCGACACCATTCCGTGGGTCATCTACACCGAGCCGGAAATCGCCTGGGTCGGCAAGACCGAGCAGCAGCTCAAGGCCGAAGGCGTGCCGTACAAGGCCGGCAGCTTCCCGTTCGCCGCGATCGGCCGTGCGGTGGCGATGGGCGAGCCCGCGGGCTTCGTCAAGGTCATCGCCCACGCCGAGACCGACCGCGTCCTGGGCATGCACCTGGTCGGCGTCGGCGTCTCCGAACTGGTCCACGAAGGCGTGCTGACCATGGAGTTCAACGGCTCGGCCGACGACCTGGCGCGCATCTGCCACGCCCACCCCACCCTGTCCGAAGCGATCCACGACGCGGCCATGGCGGTGAGCAAGCGGGCGATTCATAAGGCCAATTGAAGCCGGGAAACGGGAATGGAGAATCGGGAATGGCAAGCGCATTCCCGGCACTGCATTCCCACTGCATAACGCCGGGCCCGAGTCCGGCGTTATGCGTTTCGGCTTTTGATTTTCCCTATTCCCCATTCCCGACTCCCATTCCCGATGAAAAGCATCTGCGTCTACTGCGGCTCCAACGCCGGCAACAAGCCCGCCTATGTCGAACGTGCCACCGCGCTGGGCACACGCATCGCCGAACAGGGGCTGCGCCTGGTCTATGGCGGCGGCAATGTCGGCCTGATGGGCACCGTGGCCAATGCGGTGCTCGCCGCCGGCGGCGAGGTCACCGGCGTGATCCCCAAGCAACTGGCGGACTGGGAAGTGGCGCACCGCGGCCTCACCGAGCTGGAGATCGTCGGCTCGATGCACGAGCGCAAGTCGCGCATGTTCGACCTGTCCGATGCCTTCGTCGCTCTGCCCGGCGGCTTCGGCACCATGGAAGAAATCTTCGAGATGCTGACCTGGCGCCAGCTCGGCATCGGCAACAAGCCCTGCGCCTTCCTCGACGTGGAAGGGTTCTACGCGCCGCTGATCGGCATGATCGATCGCATGGTCGAGGAGCGCTTCCTGCACCCGGACCAGCGCGCCGACCTGTGGTACGGCAGCGACATCGACACGATGCTGGGCTGGATGCGGGACTACACGCCGGCGCAGGCTTCTAAGTGGATTGACGAGAAGCGCCGTAACGCGCTGCGCTGAGAGCATCTCTGATCGGCGGTAAGCATCTGGCGCGTGGCGACGCGTTACAGATTCCGGCGCCTCACTGCTTCCATGGCGCGGATTGATGAAAAACGACGCAACGCGCTGCGCTAGGAGCGTCTGACGGGCGGCGGGGTCAATGCGCGTGGCGACGCGCTACCGACTCCGGCGCCTCACCGCCACTGCGGCGCGGATCGACGAGAAGCGTCGAAACGCACTGCGTTGAGAGCATCCGATCGGCGGTTAGCGCCTCGCGCGTGGCGACGCGTTACAAATTCCGGCGCATCACTGCTTGCATGGCGCGGATTGATGAAAAGCGCCGCAACGCGTTGCGCTGCGACCAACGGGCGCATGGCGCCGCGCTCCGCACCCGATCGCCTCAAAGCAGCTGCGGCGCGGCGGCCGGGCGCCCGAGCAGATAGCCCTGCCCGTAGTCGCAACCCAGTTCGCGCAGGGTCGCCAGTTGCTGTTCGGTCTCGATGCCTTCGCCCACCGTTTCGATGCCCAGGGTGCTGGCCAGGGCGAGAATGCCGCGCACCAGCGCGTGGCTGCCGGTGCTGCCCTCGTCCTGCAGGCCGGCGACGAAGCTCTGGTCGATCTTCAGCACCGAGATCGGGAAGCGGTGCAGATAGGAAAGCGCCGAGAAGCCGGTACCGAAGTCGTCCAGTTGCGCCAGCACGCCGCGCTCGCGCAGCGCCTGCAGGATGGTCAGGGTGCGCGGTGCGTCGTCGAGCAGCGCCACCTCGGTGATCTCCACGCGCAGGCGACGCGGATCGGCGCCGGCGGTGTCGATCAGCCCGAACAGCCGCTCGGTGAAATCCGGCGAGCGGAAATGCCGCGGCGAAACGTTGACCGAGACGTAGCCGCCCTCGCTCTGCGCCAGGCGCCGGATCACCTGCGCGTACAGCAGCCAGTCCACCTGCTCGATCAGGCCGCTCTCCTCGCCCAGGTCGATGAACTGGCTCGGCACCAGCAGCCCGCGGCTTTCGTGGCGCCAGCGCAGCAGCGCTTCGTGGCCGATCACCTCGCCGTCGCGCAGGCGCACGATCGGCTGGTAGAACGGCTCGAAGTCGCGGTTGTTGATCGCCCGACGCAGGTCCGCCTCCAGATCGAGGCTGCGCAGCGCCGCCTCGCGCATGGCCTCGTCGAACACCACGCAGCGGTCCTGCGTCTGCGCCTTGGCCCGGTACATGGCCGCGTCGGCGTCGCGCAGCATCTCCTCGCCGTTGTGGTAGCGCGGATGCCAGGCGGCGATGCCCAGGCTGCCGGACGGGAACAATTCGCGGCCCGCCACCCACATCGGCTGGCCGAGCACGTGCAGCAGGCGCCGCGCCAGCTCGCGCGCGCCGTCCAGGCCGTGCTCGCACGGCGTCAGCACCGCGAATTCGTCGCCGCCCAGGCGCGCCACCACGTCCTGGCCGCGGATCGTGGAGACGATGCGCTTGGCGACCTGCACCAGCATCTCGTCGCCGGCGGCGTGGCCGATGCTGTCGTTGACCAGCTTGAACCGGTCCAGATCCAGGAACAGCACGGCGAAGGTCCTGCCGCCGCCGCGGGCACGGGAGATCGCCTCGCTGAGCCGGTCCAGCAGATGCGATCGGTTCGGCAATCCGGTCAGCGCATCGTGCAGCGCCTGGTGGGTCAGGCGCTGCTCGGCACGCCAGCGTTCGGCGATCTGCGCCAGCAATTGCTCGTTGACCTCGGCCAGTTCGCGGGTGCGCTCGTCCACGCGCTGCTCCAGCTCCGCGTGCGCCAGCCGCAGCCGTTCCTGCGCGCGTTGCCGCGCCAGCCCGCTGCCGACGTTGTGCGCGACGAAGGTCAGCAGGCGCTGGTCGTGCTCGGTGAACCGCACCTTGGCGATGTAGCTCTGCACCACGATCGCGCCGATCACCTCGCCTTCGTCGAACAGCGGCACGCCCAGCCAGCTGTAGGGGCGCTGGCCGTATTCCTGTACCTCGCCCTGCGCCAGCAAGGCGTCGATGTCGGGAAGTTCGAGCAGTTGCGGACGCCGCACCCGCATCACGTACTCGGTCAGTCCGCGGCCGCGGCGCCGTTGCGGCCGGTAGGGGGTGAACTCGTCCACCGAGTAGACGAACTCCAGCATCGTGTCGTCGTCGGACAGCAGCGCGATGTACAGGTTGCGCGCGTCGATCAGCCCGCCGACGATGGCGTGCACCTCGGTGTAGAACTGCTGCAGGCTCTCCGAGCGGATCGCCAGCTCGGCGATGCGGAACAGCGCCAGTTGCAGCGTCTCGGCGCGCTTGCGCTCCTGGATCTCGTCCTGCAGGTCGCGGTTGGCGCGCTGCAGTTCCTGGGTCCGCAGGTGCACCCGCCGCTCCAGTTGCACCTGCGCATGGCGCCGGTCCATCGCGGTCTGCACGTGTTGCGCCACGTAGGCCAGCAGCGCGCGGTCGGCGTCGGTGTAGCGCAGCGCGTAGTCGTAGTTCTGCACCACGATCGCGCCGCACACCCGGCCCTCGCGCAGCATCGGTACGCCCAGCCAGTCGCGGCTCTCCGGGCCGTGTTCGGCGTTGTAGCCCACCTGCAGGCGTTCGCGCACCTGCTCCGAGGGCCCACGCACCGCGCGGCCGTGGCGCAGCAGTCCCACGGTGAGGCTGTGCGGCATGTCGCGCAGGAAGTAGGTCTGCTCCGGATCGGCGACGAAGTCGTCGTGGCGGTCGGAGAAGTACAGAAAGCGCATGCTCTGCTGATCTTCGTCGTATTCGACGATGTAGCAGTTCTCCGCGTACATCAGCGATTCCAGCACCGCATGCACGCGCTGCAGCATCTGGCTCATTTCCAGATCGGCGCCGGCCAGATCGGCGATCTCGTACAGCGCCTGCTGCAGCTGCTTGGATTTCTCCAGGCCCTCGATGCGCGCGCGCGTGCGCTCGGTGTCGAGCAGGTTGAGGCCGAAGGCGACCGCGGCCTCGCACCAGGCGGCGCGGTACGCTTCGTCCAGCGGCTGTCTCACCTGCGCACCGATGACCACGCAGGCCCCCTCGGCGGTGCGATGTACGTGCAGCACCGTCGGTGTCGTCGACGGTGGCAACTCGGTGGCGGCCAGCGTCTGCGCGACCAGCGCCTGCAGCCACTCCGGCGCCTCCGCGCTGGCGCCGTGGAGGCGCCCGACCACGCCGTCGCCGCAGCCGACCACCACGGCGCTGCCGGGCGGCAGCAACCCGCACAAGGCCTGCGCCGTGCGGGCGGGCGCATGGCCGCCGGAAGCGTCTTCGCGGGCGGTGGCGGACGAATTGAACAGCATCGACAACGATTCTCCTGCAGGGCCCCCCGGAACCGCTCCACGCTCGCCCTTTCACCCCCAGCATACCCGTTGCATGCACCGATCGACGCCCGATCGACCCCGAAGTGCCGCGATACGCGTTTGTCTACCCATGTTGTCCGAATGTCCGCCATCGACGCCCTCTCCCGGGCCCCCGCCTCCCGACTATGCGGCGGACCGGCGAACGCTTAGGCTTGCCGCCGTGGACGCCCCGGTCGACGCGAGCGACGAAGCCCTGATGCTGGCCTATGCCGCCGGCGACGCGCGCGCGTTCGAGACTCTGTACCTGCGCCATCGCGGCCGCCTGTACCAATACCTGCTGCGGCAGCTGCGCGACCGGGCGCTGGCCGAAGAACTGTTCCAGGACGTGTGGCAGCGGGTGATCGCCGCACGCCTGGACTGGCAGCCGCAGGCAGCGTTCACCACCTGGCTGCTGCGCATCGCCCACAATCGGCTTGGCGACCATTGGCGCGCGGCCAAGCACCGCCCGCCGGCGCCGGCCGACGCCGACCTGCGCACCGCGCGCGTGCAGGACCCCGACACCCCGGAGCGGCAGTTGTCGGCCTTCGAACAACGGCGCCAGTTGCAACTGGCGCTGGATGCGCTTCCCGAGGAGCAACGCGACGTGCTGCTGCTGCGCCTGGAGCAGGAATTGAGCCTGGACGAGATCGGGCAGATCACCGGCGTCGGCCGCGAGACGGTCAAGTCGCGGCTGCGCTATGCGATGGACAAACTGCGCGCGAGGTTGGGCGGATGAGCGCCGACGAACCGCTGACCCCGGAAGAGCGCGCGCTCGCCGAACGCCTGCGCCTGGGCCGGCAGGCATTGCCGCCCGCAGCGCTGGATGCGGCGATCCTGGCTGCCGCGCGTGCGGCGGTCGCACCGGGGGCCGCCGAGGTCCCGGAGTATCCCAGCAGCGCCGCCGAACGGGCACGGGCGCAAGCCACCGCGGCGATGCCAGCGTCCGCACCCGCCTCCATCGCGACCGCCGACCCGGCCGGGCCAGGCCCGGCGCCCGCATCGCGTGCCGCCCCGCCGGCGTCGCGGCCACGCTGGCCGACCTGGCTCGGCCTGGCCGCCTCGCTGGTGCTGGTGGCCGGCATCGCCTGGCGCGCACGCCCGCCGGTGCCCTCGGCGCCGATGCCGTCGGCAGCGCCTGCTCCGGCAGCGCCCGCCACCGACTCCGCTTCTGCGCCAGCCGCATCGCCGGCACCGCCCTCCGCGGAGCCGGCGCCGGATGCCACCGCGCCGGCGGCCCCCAAGGCCACAGCGCCCGCCCCTGTGGCCTCGGCGCGCAGGGAAGCGGAAGCACCTGCCGCGCCGCTACCGGAGGCGCAGGCGCGCAAGCCGGTGCCCGCGAAGAGCCTGGCCCCTCCCGCTTCACCGGCGATGGTGGCGCCAGTTGCACCGCCGGCCCCGGCACCACCGCCACCGGCGATCGCAGCGGATAACAGCGAGCCGGCTGCCGCACCGGCCGCCGAACAGCAAGCCGCCCCCGCCGCCATGGCCTTGCGCGCACCGGCGCGCGCGGCAACGACGCAGGACACCTGGGCACGCAGCGCGCCCACCGACGACGCCCGCCAGGCCAAGCTGGCGGCCGCCCCGCGCGCGCAGGCGGCAGCGACCGGGTCCTCGGAGGCGCTGTCGCTGCAACCTTCGACGTCGTCTGCCGCGCCCACTGCCGCATCGGCGCAGCCACGGTCCTCCGCTGGCGTCTTGGCGGCCGCAGTGGAAGTGGCCGTGGAGGCCGACGCACAATTGCCCCCGCGGCGCTGGCTGCAACGGATCCGCGAGCGCCGCGACGGCGGCGAACTGGACGTCGCCCGCGCCAGCCTGCTGCGCTTCCAGCGCACCCACCCGCACCGCACGGTGCCTGCAGACCTGCGCCCGCTGCTGCAGGACTGAGCCGCGCGCTGCCGGCGCCTGCGCCGCAGGCCGGCAGCGCACCTCGTCTACAATGCCGCCGATGCCCGATACGCTCCCGCACCCCGTCAGCCACAGCGTGGAGATCAAGCACAGCCGCTTCATTGCCCACGCCGCGCCGATCGCCGACGCCGGCGCAGCGCTGGCGTTCGTGCAGCAGGTGATGGTGGCCGACGCCACCCACAATTGCTGGGCCTACCGCCACGGCGACGAATACCGTTCCAGCGACGACGGCGAGCCCGCCGGCACCGCCGGCCGGCCGATCCTGGCGGCGATCGACGGCCAGGGCTTCGACCGCGTGGTGGTGGTGGTCACGCGCTGGTACGGCGGCATCAAGCTCGGCGCCGGTGGCCTGGTCCGCGCCTATGGCGGCAGCGCGGCCGAATGCCTGCGCCTGGCGCCGCGGCAACCGTTGCTGGCCTTGAGCCTGCTCACCCTGCACTGCGGCTTCGACGACCTGGGCGCGGTGCATGCCGCGCTGAGCGCCTGCGCCGCGGAAAAACTCGATGAACGCTTCGACGCCGGCGGCGCCGAACTGCGCCTGCGCCTGCCCCGCGATCGCGTCGACGCCTTGAAAACCCGCCTGCGCGACGCCACTCGCAATCGGGTCCGCTGTTCGGAACCCGTCCCCGCATGAACACCCCGTCGGCCGACCAGGCCAAGTCGCTGCGCAGACTCGGCAGCCTGCGCACCCTGTGGCCGTTCGTGCGTCGCCGGCGCGGCCTGCTGATCGCCTGGCTGGTGGCGCTGGCGATCTCCTCCAGCGCCACGCTGAGCCTGCCGGTCGCGGTCCGGCAGATGATCGATCATGGCTTCGAGGACGTCGGCCTCATCAACGAGTCGTTCGCCCTGTTGTTCGCGGTCTCGGTGGTGCTGGCGGTGGCCACCGCCACGCGCTTCTACTTCGTGTCGCTGCTCGGCGAAAAGGTGGTCGCCGACCTGCGCGAACGCCTGTACACGCATCTGATCGGGCTGCATGCCGGTTTCCACGACCGCAACCGCAGCGGCGAACTGGTCTCGCGCCTGTCGGCCGACAGCGAACTGCTGCGCGGGGTCATCGGCAGCACCATGTCGGTGGCGCTGCGCAGCACGGTCACCGCGGTCGGCAGCGTGGTGATGCTGTGCGTGACCAGCCCGCATCTGGCCGCCTACACCCTGCTCGGCATCCCCGTGGCGGTGCTGCCGATCGTGCTCGGCGCGCGGCGCCTGCAGAAGATCTCGCGCGCCAGCCAGGACCGCGTCGCCGACGCCAACACCCTGGCCGCCGAGACCCTGGGCGCTGTGCGCACGGTGCAGGCGTACGCGCGCGAAGGCTACGAACGCGGCCGCTTCGGCGAGGCGCTGGCGCAGACCGTGGCGGTGGCGCGGCGCCGGGTCCGCGCGCAGGCGCTGATCACCGCCGCGGCCATCGTGTTGATCTTCGGCGCTATCGTGCTGGTGCTGTGGTTGGGCGCGCACGAGGTCGCCGCCCACGAACTCAGTGCGGGCGCGCTCGGCCAGTTTTTGCTGTACGCGATGTTCGGTGGCGGCTCGGTGGCCTCGCTGGCCGAGGTCTGGAACGACCTGCAGCGCGCGGCCGGCGGCATGGGCCGCATCGCCGAACTGTTCCAGGAACGCCCCGACATCGTCGCGCCGGCGCAGCCCCGCGCGCTGCCGCAGCCGCTGCGCGGCGAAGTGCGTTTCGACAACGTCAGCTTCCGCTACCCGCAGCGCCCCGATCACCCGGCGCTGGACGGCTTCGATCTGCACGTGCGGCCCGGCGAGAGCGTGGCCCTGGTCGGCCCCTCCGGCGCCGGCAAGAGCACGGTGCTGGCGCTGCTGATGCGCTTCCACGACCCGCAATCGGGCAGCGTGCAGGTGGACGGCCTGGACCTGCGCACGCTGGACCCATCGAAGCTGCGCGAGGCCATCGGCCTGGTGCCGCAGCACCCCACCCTGTTCGCCGCCAGCGCCGCCGACAACATCCGCTACGGCCGGCTCGAGGCCAGCGAGGCCGAGGTCGAGGCCGCCGCGCGCGCGGCCGAAGCCGACGCGTTCCTGCGGCAACTGCCGGAGGGCTATGCCAGCGAACTGGGCGAACGCGGTGCGCGCCTGTCCGGCGGCCAGCAGCAGCGCATCGCCATCGCCCGCGCCCTGCTCAAGGACGCGCCGATCCTGTTGCTGGACGAGGCCACCAGCGCCCTGGACGCGCAGAGCGAACACGCCGTGCAGCACGCGCTGGAGCGGCTGATGGCCGGACGCACCACCCTGGTGATCGCGCACCGCCTGGCCACCGTGCTGAAGGCCGACCGCATCGTGGTGATGGATCATGGCCGCATCGTCGCCCAGGGCACCCACGCCGAGCTGCTGGCGCAGGACGGGCTGTACGCCGAACTCGCTCGCCTGCAGTTCATCGACTGAGCACGCCGCGCTAACGGCGGCGGGACTACGGTCGGGCCGCGTCTGCGCTGCGGCCGCGCGCCCGCGGCCGCCGCTCCGGCGTCCCGCATTCGATGCAGCGTTCGACAGGAGGCTTCCGATGTCCTTTCGCCAATTGCCCGCCCTCGGTCCCGACGGCGAGGCCTATCTGATCACCGAGTTCCAGGACGATGCGCCGCGCCAGCAGCAGGCGCAGCACGACCCGCACGCCGACAGCGGACTGCGCTACGAACTGGCCGACGGCCGCAAGCTGATCCGCCGCGGCCAGCAGTTCGTCACCACCGGCGGCGAGTTGACCCTGACCGCGGTCTAGCGTCGTCACCACGCTGTGCCGCCATGCCCCGTCGTCGCCACTGGCGTTCGGGGTGCTGGCGGCAAGCTGGTGAATTTTTCGCCACACGGCTTGACAGGCTTGCCCCGCAAGGCGCGCCGCGGGTTATCCACATGTTTGCGCAGTGGCCATCCACATGCGCTGTGGATGAATCTGGAGGTGGGCGTCGTGCGTCCATGTGTTCTGGAGCGCAGCTGAAGCCGCGAGGAGCGAAGCGGTGCGCGTTCCGATGGCGCACCGCGTCGGGACTGAAGTCCCTCCCACAATGCCCCAGCCCACTCGCCGCAAGTTCCTGCAGGAGCGGCTTCAGCCGCGACGGCGTTCGATGCAATTCACCCCGCCAGCACCCGCCCGATCCCACTGGCATCGATCTCCGCCGCCGCGCCACGCACCGCCCCCGCATCGCTGGCCGGATCGAAGCCGAGCCGGAAATGCAATTCGCCCGCCTGCGTGCGCGAGGAATGGATCGAAGCGAGATTCACCCCATGGCGCTCGAACACGTGCAACAGCGCGCGCAGCGAGCCGGCGCGGTCTTCTGGCAAGTACACGCTGAGCGTGGCCTGCTCGGTCAGATCGGCGAGCAAGTACCCCACCCGTTCGTAGCTGTAGTTGCCCTGCGCGATCGCCGCCTCGCCCAGCGCCTGCCGGTTGGCGTCGAGAAACTCGGCACGAAACTGCGCGCGCGCCGCATCATCGCCGCGGCCGACCTGGTCGCGCAGCCGCGACAGCTGCGCGATCAGCCCGTCCAGCACATCGCCGACATGCGGATTGCCGAACTGGATGTCTTCGTAGATGGCCGGATTCAGGGCCAGGATGCGCGCGATGATCGCGGTATCCAGTTCGAACGAGGCGGAGCGGTACGGCAGCAGCGCCTGCAACGGCCCCAGCGCCGGCGCATGCTCGCGCAGCACGCCGGCCTGGGCCAGATGCGTGGCGTGGACCATCGCCTGCACCAGCGCCATCACCCGGTCGTGGTGCTCGGGCGTGGTGCGCACGCACTCGCCTTCCAGCGCCGCGTACAGCTGCTGCAGCCAGGCCTGCCACTGCGCCACCCGCGCCTCGCACACCACCAGCACGCGGCCCTTGAGCGTGGGCGACTTGGGCGGCGCGGTCATCGGATGCAGGCCGGCCACTTCCGCCTGCGAGGCCAGCATCGCCGCCACCGGCGCAGCCTTGACCGAGGTGACGTCCAGCCAGAGCTGGTCGCGCTCGCGACCGCCGGCGCGCTGCACGTACTCACCGATCAACGCCGGCGTGTGCCGGATCGGCGCGGAGAAGATCAGCACCTGCGCCTGCTGCAGCAGCGCCTCCGGCGCCAGCGACTGCGGGTCGGCCGGATCGTGGCCGATCACCTGCAACTGCATGCGCTCGCGGAAGAAGCGGCTCAGCCAGCGGCCATAGGCGCCGGCACTGCCGACGATGCCGACGACCGGGTGCAGGCTCACGCCAGGCGCTCGGCGACGAAGCGCAGCGGCGTGGCCAACGCAGCCGGCGCCGCGGCCAGCACGTCCAGTTCTTCCACGTCCGCGGCCAGGGTCGCCTCCAGCGCCGCATGCACGCCGGCGATGGCGCGGCCGATCGCCGCCTCGAAGCTGTCGCCGCGCAACAGGAACGCCACCAGCAGCGCCATCAACACATCGCCGGTGCCGGCGACATCCACCGGCAGCAATGGCGAGCACCAGCGGTAGACCGCCTCGCGGCTCACCGCCAGCGTGACCAATTGCCCGGCATCGCCGCCGACGCCATGCGCAAGCACCCATTCCGGCCCGCGCGCCAGCAACACGCGTGCCGCGGCGATCGCCTCGTCCTGCGCCAGTGCCGGCATGCCGGTCAGGCGGCCGAGTTCGAACGCATTCGGCGTCACCAGCCATGCGTGCGGCAACAGGCGCTCGGCGAAGATCGCCTCCAGGCCCGGCTCCACGTAGGGGCCGGTGTGCGTATCGCCGATCACCGGATCCAGGCAGTAGCGCAGCGTCGGGCACTGCGGCAGCGTGGCGTCGAGCCAGTCGGCGAAGGCGGCGCCATTGCCGACGCTGCCGAAGTAGCCGGACACCAGCATGCGCGCGCGTTGCGGCAGGCCGCGTTCGCTGGCGCCGAGCAGCAGATCGGCGAACCAGTCCGACGGCAGCACCTTGCCGCGCAAGGTCGCATAGAACGGCGCATTGCTCAGCAGGGTGGTCGGGATCTCGGCCACGCGCAGGCCCAGCGCACGCAACGGCGGCACCGCCGCGCTATTGCCGGCATGGCCGTAGACCAGTTGCGACTGCACGGAAATGACGTCGACCGGCACCGGCCCGTCGGGGCGCTGGCGGCGGCCATGGATGAGATGACTTGCAGCGGAGCTGTCGGCGGAAGCGTTCATCGCCGTAGTGTAGCGCCGGCGCCAGTGCGCTCGGGATGCGCGCGCACAGGCGTGTTACATGGTTTTAAGCAACAACGGCCTCAGCTGCTACGCTCCGACGAGAAAGCGTCGCGGCTGAAGCCGCTCCTGCAACGGGGGCATGGTGCGGGGAGACGCCCACGCACAGCCAGCATCGAAACTCCCAGTTCTCCGCTGCGCTCAGCGCGCGAAACATTCCAATGTGGGAGGGGCTTCAGCCCCGACGCGTTGGCGGTAAAGCGTCGGGGCTAAAGCCCCTCCCACAAACAGCATTGCGGTAGCCAGACACGCTCGGGAAATCCCGAATCCCAAATCCCGGCTTTTCAACAGCCGCAGGCTGTCATCCCGAATCCCGACTCCCCGGCTTTTCAGCAGCCGAATGGCTGATCATCCCGGCCTCACGACGTCATCCGGTCCCAGAACCCCT
Organism: Xanthomonas sp. LMG 12460; assembly: GCF_009192895.1. NCBI lineage: Bacteria > Pseudomonadati > Pseudomonadota > Gammaproteobacteria > Lysobacterales > Lysobacteraceae > Xanthomonas > Xanthomonas sp. LMG 12460. Next base: position 20,644 of record NZ_NKUH01000009.1, read on the forward strand.
TCACCCCGTCGATGAAGGTCGCCGACTTGGGCGAATGCTTGCGCGCGTCCTCGCCGGTGAAGGTGGATTCGAACTGTTCCAGCAGTTTGCGCTGGTCGGCAGTGAGATTGATCGGCGTCTCCACCACCACGCGGCAGTACAGGTCGCCTTCGCTGCGGCTGCGCACCGAGCGCACGCCCTTGCCGCGCAAGCGGAACAGCTTGCCGGTCTGGGTCTCGGCCGGAATGCGGATCTCCGCCTCGCCGCCGAGGGTGGCCACGCGCACGGTGTCGCCCAGCGCCGCCTGCGAGATGCGGATCGGCACCTCGCAGTGCAGGTCGTCGCCGTCGCGCTGGAAGATCGGGTGCTCGCGCACGCGCACTTCCACGTACAGATCGCCCGGCGGAGTGCCGGCCGGACCGGCCTCGCCCTCGCCCGACAGGCGGATGCGGTCGCCGTTGTCGACGCCGGCGGGAATCTTCACCGACAGCACCTTGGTCTCTTCCACGCGCCCGGCGCCATGGCACACGCCGCACGGGTTCTGCACGATCTGGCCGCGGCCGGCGCACTGCGGGCAGGTCTGCTGCATGGCGAAGATGCCACGCTGGATGCGCACCTGACCGCGTCCGTGGCAGGTGCCGCAGGTCTCGACCTTGCCGTCCTCCGAGCCGCTGCCGTGGCAGTGCTCGCATTCGCTCAGGGTCGGAATCTCGATGCGGCGCTCGATGCCGGCCACCGCTTCTTCCAGGTCCAGCTCCAGCACGTAGCCGATGTCGGCGCCACGCCGCGGCGCACGCCCGCCACCGCCGGCGCCACCGAAGATGTTGCCGAAGATGTCGCCGAAGATATCGCCCATGTCCGGGCCGCCAGGGCCGCCGCCCATCCCGCCCATGCCGTGCTCGAACGCGGCGTGGCCATGCGCGTCGTACATGCGCCGGCGGTTGCCGTCGGACAGCACCTCATAGGCTTCCTTGCATTCCTTGAACGCGGCCTCGGCGGCTTGGTCGCCGGGATTGCGGTCCGGGTGGTACTTCATCGCGCAACGGCGATAGGCCTTCTTCAGCTCGTCGTCGCTGGCGGTGCGGGCCACACCCAGCACTTCGTAATAGTCGCGTTTGCTCATGGCTGGGAATCGGCGATGGGGAATGGAGAATGGTTCAAAACGGGCATCCTGTAGCGATCGGTCATAGCGGCGATGAAACCGGGAACCTTAAAACGGCGAAGGAGCGGAGCCTGAGCACCGCTCCTTCGAAAACCGATTCCTTAAGGCTGGATCACGCCTTCTTGTCGTCCTTGACCTCGGTGAACTCAGCGTCGACCACGTCGTCGGCGTGGGCCGAGGACGCATGCGCGCCGCCGGCGTTGCCGCCCGACTGCTGCTCGCCCGCCGCCGCGGCCGCGTACAGCGACTGACCGGCCTCTTCCAGCGCCTTGGTCTTGGCCTCGATCTGACCCTTGTCGTCGCCCTTCATCGCGGTTTCCAGGTCCGCCAGCGCCGACTCGACCTTGCCGATCACGTCGCCGCCGACCTTGCTGCCGTGCTCGGTGATCGCGCTGCGGGTGGCGTGGATCAGGCCGTCGGCCTGGTTGCGCGCCTGCACCAGCTCGTGGAACTTCTTGTCTTCCTCGCGGTTGGCTTCCGCGTCGGCGACCATCCGCTGGATCTCGTCGTCCGACAGACCGGAGCCGGCCTTGATCTCGACCTTCTGTTCCTTGTTGGTCTTCTTGTCCTTGGCCGACACGTGCAGGATGCCGTTGGCGTCGATGTCGAAGGACACCTCCACCTGCGGCAGGCCGCGCGGCGCCGGCTCGATGCCGGACAGGTCGAACTTGGCCAGCGACTTGTTGTAGCGGGCCTGCTCGCGCTCGCCCTGCAGCACGTGCACGGTCACCGCCGACTGGTTGTCCTCGGCGGTGGAGAACACCTGCGAGGCCTTGGTCGGGATGGTGGTGTTCTTCTCGATGATCTTGGTGAACACGCCGCCCAGGGTCTCGATGCCCAGGCTCAGCGGGGTCACGTCGAGCAGCAGCACGTCCTTCACGTCGCCGGCCAGCACGCCGCCCTGGATCGCGGCGCCCAGCGCCACGGCCTCGTCGGGGTTGACGTCCTTGCGCGGCTCCTTGCCGAAGAACTCGGCCACCGCCTGCTGCACCTTCGGCATGCGGGTCTGGCCACCGACCAGGATCACCTCGGTGATGTCGCTGGCGCGCAGGCCGGCGTCGTTCAGCGCGGTGCGGCACGGATCGATGGTGCGCTTGACCAGGTCCTCCACCAGCGCCTCGAGCTTGGCCCGGGTCAGCTTGATGTTGAGGTGCTTCGGGCCCGACGCGTCGGCGGTGACGTACGGCAGGTTGACTTCGGTCTGCTGCGAGGACGACAACTCGATCTTGGCGCGCTCGGCGGCGTCCTTCAGGCGCTGCAGCGCCAGCGGATCCTTGCGCAGGTCGATGCCCTGGTCCTTGTTGAACTCTTCGACGAGGTAGTCGATGACGCGCTTGTCGAAGTCTTCGCCGCCCAGGAAGGTGTCGCCGTTGGTGGCCAGCACTTCGAACTGCTTCTCGCCGTCGACGTTGGCGATCTCGATGATCGATACGTCGAAGGTGCCGCCGCCCAGGTCGTACACGGCGATCTTGCGGTCGCCGCCCTGGCCCTTGTCCAGGCCGTAGGCCAGCGCCGCAGCGGTGGGCTCGTTGATGATGCGCTTGACGTCCAGGCCGGCGATGCGGCCGGCGTCCTTGGTCGCCTGGCGCTGGCTGTCGTTGAAGTACGCCGGCACGGTGATGACCGCCTCGGTGACGGTCTCGCCCAGGAACGCCTCGGCGGTCTTCTTCATCTTCTCCAGCACCTGCGCGGAGATTTCCTGCGAGGCCAGCTTGCGCCCGTCGGCGGTGGCCACCCAGGCGTCGCCGTTGTCGTGCTGGACGATGCTGTACGGCACCAGGCCGATGTCCTTCTGCACTTCGGCGTCGGTGAACTTGCGGCCGATCAGGCGCTTGACCGCGTAGAAGGTGTTCTTGGGGTTGGTGACGGCCTGGCGCTTGGCCGAGGCGCCCACCAGCACTTCGCCGTCCTTGGTGTAGGCGACGATCGAAGGCGTGGTGCGGTCACCCTCGGAATTCTCGATGACGCGGGCCTTGCCGCCGTCCATGATCGCCACGCACGAATTGGTCGTGCCCAGGTCGATGCCGATGATCTTGCCCATTGCAATGACTCCTGAAAGGTCGTGTAGCCGGCCAGTGCCGGGATCTGGTTCGGATATAGGGATGGCTGCAGGTCATTCAAGCCATCGCCGCAAATTAGCGTTCCACCGCCGCCGCGCCGGGTTCAGGCGCGGGCGGCCGGCGCGCTCAGTCGTGCTTGGCCACCACCACCAGAGCGGGCCGCAGCAGCCGGTCGTTGAGCAGGTAGCCCTTCTGGAACACCTGGATCACATGCCCCGGGGCCACGCCCTCGGCCTCGGCCTGGCTGATCGCCTGGTGATGCTCGGGGTTGAACGGCTCGCCGGTCGGGTCGAGCAGGGTCAGGCCGTTGTCGGCGGCGACCTTGAGCAACTGCTTGTAGGTCAGCTCCAGGCCGTCGCGCAGCGGGCTGGGCTCGCTGCCGGCAGCGCTCAGCCCCGCGTCCAGACTGTCGAACACCGGCAGCAGGTCGCCGAGCAGGCGCTCGTTGGCGAACTTGCGCGCCTGCTCCACGTCGCGGGCGATGCGCTTGCGCTGGTTCTCCAGGTCGGCGCGCTCGCGCAGGGCGTCGGCCTTGACCAGGGCCAGTTCGCTGCGCAGCGTCTCGATCTCCGCCTGCAGCGGATCGGTCGAGGGCTGCTGCGCCTCGGTCAGGTGTTCGGAATCGAATTCGGGGTGCTCTTGCGTCATGTCCGGGTCCCTGGCGGGGTACGTCCCGCCTTACCGGACCACCTATGTGGGCGGTGCGGGCGGATTCAAGTGAATCCGGGATGATCAGCCATTCGGCTGCTGAAAAGCCGGGGAGTCGGGATTGGGGATTCGCGTGGCGCGGCGGGACCGCCGGCTGGCGGAGGGCGCTGCGGGCGCCCCCCTGCGCGTGGCTCAGCGGTCGCCGGGCGGGGATGGGTCCAGGCGGGCGCCGAGGACGTCGGCGGCGGTCTGGACCAGGGGGATGACCCGGTCGTAGTCCATGCGCTTGGGGCCGATCACGCCCAGCACGCCCAGCACTTGGCCGCCGGCCATGTACGGGGCGGTCACCAGCGACACGCTCTCCAGCGGCACCATGCCGGTTTCCTCGCCAATGAAGATGCGCACGCCCGGCGCGCGGATGGTGCGTTCGAGCAGTTGCAGGAGTTCGCGCTTGCTGGCGAAGACCTCGAACAACTCGCGCAGCCGCTCCAGGTCCGACAGGTCCTGCACGCCCATCAACTTGGTCTGCCCGGCCAGCACCATGTCGTCGCCGGCCGGGGCCAGCGCCTGCTCGGCCAGTTCGACGCTGTGCGCCAGCAGCTGCTCCATCTCGTCGCGCGCGTGGCGCAGGTCGCGCAGCAGGCTGGCACGGATGTCGGCCAGGGCGCGCCCGGCGAAATGCCGGTTCAGATAGTTGGCCACGCGCTCCAGTTCGGCCGGCTCGTAAGCCTTGCGCGGTTCGATGACCCGGTTCTGCACCTCGTTGTCGGCGAACACCAGGATCGCCAGCACCCGCCGCGCGTCCAGCGGCACGAAGTCGATGTGCCGGAACGCGAACTGCTCGCGCTTGGGCGCGCTGACCACGCCGACGAAGTGGGTCATCGCCGACAGCAGCTCCGAAGCGCTGCCCAGCAAGGCCTGGGTGCCGGCGGCATTGGCCATCTCCGCGCGCAGCCGTGCCACCTCGCCTTCGGCCGGCGGGCGCATCTGCACCAGGCTGTCGACGAACACCCGGTAGCCGGTGGCGGTGGGCACGCGTCCGGCCGAGGTATGCGGCGAGCTGAGCAGCCCGGCATCCTCCAGGTCGGCCAGGATGTTGCGGATCGTCGCCGGGCTCACGTCCAGCCCGGCATGCCGGGCCAGGGTCTGCGAGCCGACCGGCTCGCCGTCGCGGATATAGCGCGAGATCAGCGTGCGCAGCAGCTGCCGGGCACGCGGATCGAGGCTGGAATGGACCGGGGAAGCGCGCATGGAATCAACCCGTGAGACTGGTCCTTAGATAATGTCTGCACGCCGGCTTGGCAAGTCATTGGCCCACCTACCCGCGCATGCTAGCGTTGCGCGGCTCCGGATGCAGACCCCATGCTCAGACATCTCTCGATCAAGGATTTCGCCGTCGTACGCGGCACCGAACTGGAATTCGGCCCCGGCATGACCGTGGTGTCCGGCGAAACCGGCGCCGGCAAGTCGCTGATGGTGGACGCGCTCGGCTTCCTGTCCGGGCTGCGTGCCGACAGCGGCGTGGTCCGCCACGGCGCCGACCGCGCCGAGCTGTCGGCCGAGTTCGTCGCCCCCGCCCAGGCCCGCGCCTGGCTGCGCGAGAACGAACTCGACGACGAAGACCACTGCCAGCTGCGGCGCGTGATCCGCGCCGACGGCGGCTCGCGCGCCTGGATCAACGGGCGCCCGGTGACCCTGTCGCAACTGGCGGAGCTGGCCGGCCACCTGGTCGAGATCCACGGCCAGCACGAACACCAGGCCTTGCTCTCGCGCGGCAGCCAGCTCGGCCTGCTCGATGCCTACGCCCGCAACGAGGCCGAGCGGGTCGCGGTGCGCGCCGCCGCCGCCCGCTGGCAGGGCCTGCTCAGCGAGCGCGAGACCCTGCTGGCGCAGGGCGACGTCAGCGACCGCATCGGTTTCCTGCAGCACCAGCTGGCCGAGCTGCAGCGCGAGGACCTGGACCCGGCGGCGATCGCCGCCCTGGACGCCAACCATCGCCGCCAGGCCCACGCCGCCGCACTGATCGGTGCCTGCGAGGGCGCGGCACAGCGGCTCAACGGCGACGAGGCGCCGGCGGTGCTGGACCTGTTGCAGCAGACCCGCCACGAACTCGGCAAGGTCGGCGAGTACGACACGCGCCTGGCCGAGGTGCAGGCACTGATCGACAGCGCCGGCATCCAGCTGGAAGAAGCGCTGGCGCTGATCGACCGGGTCCGCGACGACCTGGATGCCGACCCGGCGCAGTTCGACGAGATGGAACGCAAGCTCGGCCGCCTGCACGACCTGGCGCGCAAGCACCGGATCGGCGTGGACGCGCTGGCCGACCACCGCGACGCCCTGCTCGCCGAAGTGGAGAGCCTGCGCGGCGCCGGCGAGCGGCTGGACGTGCTCGACGCCGAGATCGCCCAGGCCACCCAGGCCTGGCGCGACGCCGCGGCCGCCCTGACCGCCACCCGCGACCGTGGCGCGCAAGCGCTGTCGCGCGACACCACCGCCCTGATCGGCGAACTGGGCATGGGCGGCGGGCGCTTCCTGATCCAGCTCGAGCCGCACGACACCGAACGGCCGGACCCGGCCGGCGCCGAGCGGGTCGAGTTCCTGGTCGCCGCCAACGCCGGGCAGCCGCCGCGCGCCCTGCGCAAGGTCGCCTCCGGCGGCGAACTGTCGCGCATCTCGCTGGCGATCGAGGTCGCCGCGCTGGGCCTGGACGCGGTCCCGACCATGGTCTTCGACGAAGTGGACTCGGGCATCGGCGGCGCCGTCGCCGACATCGTCGGCAAGAAGCTGCGCGCGCTCGGCGAGCAGCGCCAGGTGCTGTGCGTGACCCACCTGCCGCAGGTCGCCGCCCAGGGCCACGCCCACTACCGGGTCAGCAAGGCGCCGGTCGAAGGCATGACCCAGAGCTCGGTGGAACTGCTGGCCCCGCGCCAGCGCGAGGAAGAACTGGCACGGATGCTGGGCGGGGTCGAGGTCAGCAAGGAAGCCCGCGCCGCGGCCAAGCGGCTGCTGCTCAGCGCGGGCTGAGTGGCTGGCGATCGGGCAGCGCCTGGCAGTGCAGCCCTGCCCAGGCGCCACAGGTCACAGAAAGTATCAAAAGCCCCTCTCCCACCGGGAGAGGGGTTGGGGTGAGGGTTCGGCGCAGAGCGACCCGCTGACGTGATCCACGCGGCGACACCCGTACCCTCATCCGCCCCTGCGGGGCACCTTCTCCAGGCAGGAGAAGGGAGACGCCTTAGCCCCTCTCCCACCGGGAGAGGGGTTGGGGTGAGGGTACGTGGCGAAGCCCCAGCGCATCTGGCGCACAGGAAGGGGCGACACGCTGACCGGATTCACCCGGCAGCGGAAAACTCAGCCCTTCTTGCCGCTGGGCCGCTTGCTGCGCACGTACAGCACCAGGGAATGCTCTTCCAGCTCGTAGCCGTGATCGGCGGCGATCTTGCGCTGCAATTCTTCGATCTCCGCGCTTTCGAACTCGATGATCTTGCCGGTATCCACGTCCACCATGTGGTCGTGGTGGCCGCCGCGGTCCAGTTCATACACCGCCTGGCCGCCCTCGAAGTTGTGCTTGAGCACCAGCCCGGCCGCCTCGAACTGAGTCAGCACCCGGTACACGGTGGCCAGGCCGATCTCGTCGCCGTGGTCCAGCAACTGCCGGTAGATCTCCTCGGCGGTCATGTGGTGCCGCGCCGACTTCTGCTCCAGCAGCTCGAGGATGCGCATCCGGGGGTGCGTGACCTTCAGGCCGACTTTGCGCAGATCGTGGGATTCCATGGCGTCTCCGTTCATAGCTGGTTTATCGCCAGCTGCCTGGGAATGGGTCGCGGCGGTCGCCGGGAGTGTATCATCGACGTGATTTCATTCAGCCCTGTCCCCGATGCGCAATCTCCTGCTGGTCGCCGCTGTTGCCCTGTCCACCGCTGGCTGCGGCATCATTTACAAGCAGCCCATCTACCAGGGCAATCTGATCAAGCCGTCGGCCGTCGAACAGCTGAAGGTCGGACAGAGCAAGCAGCAGGTCAGCGCGCTGCTGGGCAGCCCCTCGATCCCGGATCCGTTCCATGCGCAGCGCTGGGACTACACCTCCACCGAGCGTGTCGATCGCGTGGGCCGTACCGAGATCAAGAACTTCGTCGTGTTCTTCGACAACGACATGGTCACCCGCTGGGAAGGCGACTACTTCCCGGACCAGGACGAAGAGCTGGCCAAGAACAGCGTGCGCCAGTTCGGCCGCAACCTGGCCAAGGACAAGAAGAAGCAGCGCCGCGGCGAATGAGCCGGCGGCCGCGTCGCGCCCCGCCGCTCAGCGCGGCTTGGCGCGGCGTCGCCTGGCGTCCTTCGGGTCGATCAGCAACGGCCTGAGCAGTTCCACCCGGTCGCCGTCCTGCAACAGCCGCGTCGGCGCGGCGACTTCGCCGTAGACCGCGCATGGCATGCCGGGCGTCGCTTCGGGCAACGCGGCGGCGGCCAGCGCATCGGCGACAGTCGCGCCTTCCGGCAGATCCAGCCGCTGCGACACGAAGCGCTCCGGCCAGGCCAGCACCACCTCGATCTGCATGGCGGCTAGGCCTGTTCCCGGTCGGCCACGCGCACGAAGTCGTTGACCATGCGGTCGGCCAGGCTCTGGAAGCCCAGCGCCAGCGCCGGCCCCAGCAGGCGCGAGGCGGGTTCGAAGTCGAGCATCAGGCTGACCTTGCTGGCGTGCTCGTTGAAGCCCTGGAAGGTCCACTGCCCCTGCAGGCGCTTGAACGGACCGTCGCGCAGCTGCATATCGATGCGATCCGGGCGCTGCAGGCTGTTCTCGGTGGTGAACCAGGTGCGGAACGAACCCAGACCCAGGTCCAGCCGCGCGACCAGGACGCGGTCGTTCTGCTCGAGGATATGCGCCGCATCGCACCAGGCGAACCGGCGCGGATAGGCGGCGACGTCGTTGACCAGATCGAACATGCGCGTTGCGGCGTGTTCGACCAGAGCGCTGCGGCGGATGATAGGCATTCGGGACGGAAGTGGGACCAAGACGTTCGGGAGGCCCCGAATCGGAGACAATAGCAAGATGAGCAAGAAACCCGCCAAGGATAAAGCAAACGGCGCGACGGCCAACAAGACCATCGCCCTGAACAAGCGCGCGCGCCACGAATACCACCTGGAGGACCGCTACGAGGCCGGCCTGGCCCTGCAGGGCTGGGAGGTGAAGTCGATCCGCGCCGGCCGCGCCAACATCGGCGAGAGCTACGCCTTCGTGCGCCAGGGCGAGCTGTTCCTGTTCGGCGCGCAGATCACCCCGTTGATCCAGGCCTCCACCCACGTGGTGGCCGACGACCGCCGCACGCGCAAGCTGCTGCTGCACCGGAACGAGATCGACAAGCTGATCGGCCGCGTCGAACGCGACGGCTACACCCTCGTACCCACCGCGATGTACTGGAGCAAGAACAAGATCAAGCTCGAGATCGCGCTGGCCAAGGGCAAGCAGGACCACGACAAGCGCAACGCGGCCAAGGACCGCGACTGGGCCCGCGACAAGCAGCGCATCATGCGCCGGCACAACAAGAATGCCTGAGGAGCTGGGATTTGGGATTCGGGATTGGGGATTCGCAACAGCGGATCTCCTGCCCTCCCCAGCTGCCCTGCACGCCTCGCCTTTCCCGCAGGAGCGGCTTCAGCCGCGACGCGGTGGAGCCGGGATTGGGGATTGGGGATTGGGGAGTCGCAACCGCAGCTCCCATTCCCACAAGCTCAGCCGCAAGTGCGACGCCACAACGCCGTGGCACGACAGCCGCAAGAGCGCACCGCGGTGCATGGATGCCCTTGTGGGAGCGGCTTCAGCCGCGACGCGATGAAGTCGGAACGCGACGTGATTCGGTCGCACCGGCCGCAGAAGACGCGCAGCCCGTTTCATGCCCTCATCTGGAAACATCGGCAGTCACCCGTTGCGGCGAAAGCAGATTCCGACATGAAAGGCGATGCGGCCTCCGAGCCTGTTTCGCCCCTCGATCCCCGCCTCCAATCCCGGCCTCACCGCGTCGCGGCTGAAGCCGCTCCCACACGGGAGACCGCGCTGCCCCAGGGAACCGCCGTTTGCGAATCCCAAATCCCGAATCCCCGGCTTTTCAGCAGCCGAATGGCTGATCATCCCCGCCCCACTCACGTCCCCCCAAGCATCCGCATCAGGCTCGGCAGCCCACTGCCCTGCATGTAGCGATCGCGCTGCAGGTCCAGGCACTGCGCCAGCAGCAGTTGCTTGACCCGATCCGGGGCACCGATGAACTCGCGGCGCACCGACAGGAACGCGGCGATCAACCCCGACACATGCGCCGCGGCCATGCTGGTGCCGCTCATCTCCACCATCCAGGTGCCGGGATCCTCGAGCGCATAGCCGTGGTGCGCCGACAGGATCTTTTCGCCCGGCGCGACCAGATCCGGCTTGTAGCGGCCATCGGCGGTCGGGCCACGCGAAGAGAAGTACGAAATGCCGTAGCTGTGCGGGCTGCTCTTGTGCACCGAACCCACCGCCAGCGATTCCTCCAGGTTGGCCGGGTCGCCGATGCTCAGGTCCAGGTTCAGCGGGTAGGCCTCACCGTCGCCCTGCATCAGCCAGGCCAGGCCGTCGTTGCCGGCCGCGATCACCACCACCACGCCCTGCCGCCACAGCCGGCGCAACTCGTTGCATAGCGGGGTGAAGCCGCAGCCATAGCTCTCGGCGTCGAAGTAGCCACCCAGGCTCAGGTTGACCCCGTGCACCACCAGTTCGCCGGCGCGCTCATTGAATTCGGCGACCTGCTGCACGCCCTTGATGATCCACGAGTCGCGGCCGTTGCCGTCGTCGTCCAGCACCTTCAGCCCGTACAGCCGCGCCAGCGGCGCCATGCCGGCGAACTGCAGTGGCGCAGTGGCCGGCAAACCGGGCAGCGGCGCTTCGCACTGCCCGGCGATGATGCCGGCCACGTGGGTACCGTGACCATTGCCGTCGAGCGTGTCGAAGCCGGCCTCGCCCGGGCGCAACGCGCGCGGGCGTCCGCGCTGGGTGCAGTCCCATTGGGCAAGCACGGTCGCCGGTTGCCCGGCGGTATGGAAGTGCGGATGCGCCGCGGCGATGCCGCTGTCCAGCACCGCCCAGCCGATGCCGCTGCCGAGCGCGCGATAGGCCACCTGTGCCGCGTCCACCTGGATCGTGCTGCGCGACTGGTAGATCAGCGCGCGCTTGCCCGCATCGCGCCACAAACGCTTGAGGTTGAGGTCGCGATAGCGCTCGCGCAGGCTTTCGATCTCGAACCGGGTCAACCGCGCCGACACGTAGCGCTGCAGCGTGTCCTCCAGTTCGATCTGCGCATCCAGCGCCTCGCCGTGCAGGCCGGTGGAGGCCTCGGTGAGCGCACGCAACGCGGCGATCAACTCATGCTTGCGTTGCGCCGGATCGCCGGCGTCGGACAACCGCTCCAGTTCGATCAGCACCTCATGCCGGTAATCCGGCGCGCGCGCCTCCAACTGGTCGGACAGGTCCTTGATCAGCACCGGATGCGCGATCGGCTGGTCGAAGCCTACCCCCACCGCGCGCCGCACCTCGGCGCGCACGTCGGGGATGGACAGGTAGCCGGCGGCCGAATGCGGGTTGTGCTGCCAATCGGGGTTGATCTTCGACCCGGCGATGTTGTGGAAGCGCCCGCCGGCATCGGCGATGTCGTCGCTGAGATCGTCGTCCAGCGCCACCGGGTCGCGCCGCTCGGCGACGTTGACCCAGCGCGCCACGCAGGGTGGGAACGGCAGCTTCGGCGTGCCGGTCCACTCCTTGAACATGCTGCGCACCACCGGCAGCCCCAGCGGCGAGCCGAGCGTGAGCAGCAGCGACACCTCGCAGTCCTGCGGCTGCAGCTCGCGCAGCACGTCGTAGGCGATCAGCGAGCCCTGGCTGTGCGCGATGACCACGAACGGGCCGCCACCGGCGCGGATGCGCTGCAGCAGGCTCTCGCGCATCTGCGTACGCCGCGCCGGCACGAAGAAGAAGTCGTGCACGTCCTGCAGCAGCGCCGCGGAGATCAGCTTCAGCAGTGCGCGGTTGAGCACGTCGACCACGCCCTGCGCGTGCACGTCGGCGGCTGCAGCCGCCGGTGCCGGCGCCGCCGCCTCCACCTCGTCCAGCACTTGGTGCAGCCGTGCGCGCTCGGCCTCGCTGGCGGCCAGCGTGTCGGCAAGCTGGCGCAGATCGGCCAGTTGCGGGGCCACGCCGAGTGCGCTGAGCACGCGCTGCTCGGCCTGGTTCAACACCGGGCCGCGGTCCTGATCCTGGCAATCGCCGGGCTCCGGCGACGGATAGCGTTCGCGGTTGACCCAGTAGGCCATGCGCGTGCGCTCGCCCATCGCGCGACCGAACAGCGCGCGATCCCATTGGCAGCGCAACACCTCGGCCGGCGGCTTGTTGCCGATGCCATGGATGTAGACGACCGTGCGTGCCCGCCCCTGCGCCAGCGAACCTTCGCCGGTGGCCTTGGGCCGCAGCGCGTTGCCCGCCGGTAGAGCGGCGGCGGGCGTCGCCGAGGCAGGTCTGCTGGCGCCGGGAGCCGCGGCGTCGGATCTGGACGGTGCTGCCAGCCTTGCCGATGCAGGTCCCTTCGTGGATGGAGCTGCCGATGCCGGCGCCGTCTTCTTCGCCGCCTTGGCAGCCCGCGTACCAACCGCTGGCGTCTTGCGCGCTGTTGCTGTCGGCTTGGCGGCAGATCTCGCCGGCGCCTTGGCCGGCGCCTTGCCGGGGGTGGACGTCGAGGACGTGACGGGTGCCTTGGGCGTACGCCCGCTGCTGCGGCCACGCGGCTGTCTGCTTGCCATTGCGCTGCTCCATGCCTGGGGGAATGCCTGGGGGACGGCGGCGTGACAGAGCCGGCGTCGCAGTGAAGCCAGCTTAAGCGCGGCCTGTCTCAAGACTTGTGACTGCCCTCCCCGATCCCTACACTGTGCAGGTCAGCGTTTGACGTTGTCCCCGGGGGTGCACTGGTTTCGACGGGGGTTGCAAAATCGCTTGGCGCATGCCGAGGGGGCAGCTTTCCTCGTAAATCCAGCCGCAAACTTATAGTTGCCAACGACGACAACTACGCACTGGCCGCTTAAGGCCTAGCCCCGAAATCGCTTGTGTCCGTGCTCGCGACGTAGGGTCATTATCACGGAATCGCCGGTGGTGGCTGCCTGTCAGCCATTGGCTAAATCAAGCAGGCTGGTCCCGGGATGCGCTTCGCACATCGTGCTGTTCCGGGGCGAGATCCAACGATGAGCTAAGCATGTAGTGCCGGGGATGGAGTGCCTTCGGACGGCGGTTCGATTCCGCCCACCTCCACCATCTGATCGCGGAAAAGAGCAGTAAACGCTTGATTCTGCGAAGGTTTGGCCCGGGGTTTGATGATCGATTTGAGCCTGGTCCAGGTATCAAACGAGGGATCAAACCCCGTGCCGAAGCCTTATTTTCTGCGCCGCCCGGCTGTGCCATAGGCGCGCATCTTCGCTCCCACCGATCTTCGGACCCTCGCTGGCCCGAGCCACTTGGTGCACCCCGTTTTCTACCGATGGGCGATGTCGCCCGTCTGGCTGCCTCGCGTGTGGCTGCCTCGCGTGCCGCTGCAGCACTCTCGGGGGCATTCGATCGGATGCGACAGGACGCGAGCATGAACGACGATTTCCCGAGCCAAGCGCTGTCCGCGTTGCGAGGGAAGCAGGCGCGCCCCCTACACCATCAAGGCCGGGGGCATGGAACTGCCTGCCCATGGGGCTGAATATGAAAACCCAATCGCAAATGCCAATGAGTTTTCGCCCATTTTCATTGGCGAGTTTAATAATTGTACATATTCAGTAAATACAATCATTTCCATATTCATCGCCTATGGAGCCATCGCCTTGAGAAATCTGCTGGAGTTCTGGAATTGAAAAATCTGCTCTGTCTATTCTGTCTCATCATCTGTCCTTCACTGGCCTGGGCAAACGACCCACCAGATTTTCTTTTCAGATGCGATACGCGGTCACCCGATGAAATTCAACAAGCCGGCGGGTTCTATCCGCACAACAACGGCAGAATCCGCGACTACGACCTCGCCCATCACTTCACCGGAGAAAGTGTCGAGCATTATACCTCCGCCTTCGTGTCGACGAGCTCGGATTTGAAAGCAGTCGTCAACCATTGCCTGAGCATGGTCGGCAGCGATCAGAGCGCATGGATCTACATGATCATGCCGGGCAGCAATTTCTATAGTGTTTCGTCCTCCCTGCAAAGAGTCCGCGACAGCCATGTGGCGGGCTCCCCGGAATGGCAAAGAATCAATCAACTCATCATCGACTATGACGGCATGTCCGAATATGTGGCGGTCGATGGGTTTCCTTTCGGCAGAGTCATCAGTCACGCCGAGCTCAACCAAGAGATGGTCGACGACTATTACGATGACGAAGACTCGGTGCTGTACTCGAACGACTTCTGGGAGGATCGATGGAATCTTTCGGACGCTTTCAACGCTGATTTCGATGGAGAACAGCCCAGCGACTCACCATACCTGGTGGTAGACGAGCCAGCGAGCCAGGTGGTACTGGCGCTAAATGAGCATGCGATGGAACTACCGCTGCGCTTCGTCTGCAACGCGGCGAACGGCTTCCCGGCATCGAGCAGATCGAGAGCATCCTCGCATTCATGCCCCAGGTACGAAATCATCAAAAGGCTCTATGACAAACAAATAATATCCAGCATTATACTTTGACCATCGACATACCGACGTCCGTCTCCAGCACAGTATTTCCCTGAAAAATCGAACCACCGTTTACCCAGCGGGCATTGCGCTTGCCGGGAGAGTGGGTGGTGCACGTTCCATCTGATGCCCCCCCAAAAATACTGTAGACGGCCACAAACCAAACAGATGTCCACACCCCACACGAGTCTGCGCATTGCAGTCGTTCGTTTTAGTGGACCCACACGAAAAAACAGGAGCACGACAATGAAAATCAAGCCCCCAGCCTTTGCAATCGCAATCTGCCTTTCGTCATTGAGCCTGAATGCAATGGCAGGCGAATATACCGAAACCGGATACCTGAGAAATGTCAAGGCGAACAATACCGGGAGCACCTGTTTCTTTCAGATCGCGGGGTCACCCACAGGACATAACTTCCAGGGCGGAGAGTGGTATTGCGGAGATATTGCAGGCCAGAACATTCTGAAACTGGCGCAAACCGCACAAATCCTCCAGATGAAGGTCAAAGTCATCCTGGAAGGAGACGGAGCCGCGTACAAGCCGGTAAAGGCCGTTGAATTAGCCAATTAGAACGACTGGATGCCAGGCGGGTGTGGACGACGCGCAGGAGCCGGAGCATACGTGGGGGACCCGAGGATTCCGAGGCCGGCCGTGCCCCCTGCTCTCGCACAGCACCGCCAGCCGGGCCTTGCGCTCCACCAGCCTGCCCACGCACGAACGGTTGAACGCGCCCTTGATCAGGTCGCCCTTCCCAATGCCTCGGCACTAGGCGTTGCTCCACCTGCTCCGGACGATGCACGATGCACGGCTGTTCGGCACCCAGGAGCGCCTGAGGCGACCATGCGCGGCAGGCCGCGCATGGCCTTGCGCAGCGCCAGCTGACATGCCAACGCACCAGCAGGCGATCTACCTGCCGGTGCGCGAAGAAAGTGGTCCAGCCGCGGATGCCTGCATCCTTGAAGCAGCCCCAGGCATCGCCCCGGCCGCACAGCTGGTAGGCACATCATGCGTGGGTGCCCGTTACGCCGGCGTCCTTGAGGCGTTGCGAAATGATGTCGGCGGCGTCGAGGGCGTGCGACGAGAACCCCTTACCCATCCAGCGAGCGCCACGATCGCGTTACGGCGATGAGGGCGATTGCGCATTGCGGTAACGAACAGACATGCCCGTCACCACCAGCCTGTACGGTGATGAGCCCTCCACGCTTCGGACATCCGCCATGCCATTGACCCAGGAACAACTGCGCATCCTGCAGGACATCCATGCCACCACCCCGGTCAGCGAAGCCGAGGCGACTTGGGCGGTGCGCGAGGACTACGCGGCGCAGGGCGAGGACGGCGATCTCGCGCTCAGCCAGAAGGGGCTGAAGGCCATCGACGGCAGCGAAGCGTAACTCGCCTCCTGGCCGGCACGTCTTGCGGATCCCATCATGCCGGTGACGGTCGCGCTGCAGAGATAGCCCGTCAGGTCGGCGCTGCGTCCATCTGCACACAGCGCCACCCCCACGCGACCACAGTACGGTTCGCCGACTAGCACCCTCGCGTCGCCCGTCCCCTCATCTGGCGCTGCGCGCCACCACCTCTCGCAGGGAGAGGATCAGGTGCGAGCGGCCTTGCATCAGCGCCGCCCTACATGCCGCCAGACAACGTCTGCCGCGTGGCGCAGGTTGATCGGCGCGACGCCGATCCCTCCGCCAATGCGACGTCGTCGTGATGCCATACGTGTCGGCAATCCCGCTGCGCCGCGGTCAGCTTCGGGATATTCACCACAAAAGAACCTCAGGCATGGAACTTGCCTCTGCCACCGCAACACCTCTTCGCCATCCTGACGTCGCCATGTTCGTTGCCCGCCCTCGCCAGCCCGCCTGCAATGAACTTGCGCCGCTCCGGAGTCCAGCCCCGTGAGCGCCGGATTGACCCTGCGTCGGCACTTCCGGCTCGGCATCATCAAGACACTCGGTCCGTCCACGGCCGGGGTGCTGCTGCTGTTCGCCGTCTATCAGATGGCGATCGGCGCGCCGTTGACTGCACTGGCCGGCGCCGCGCTGGCCGGCCTGGCCGCGCTGGCGACCTGGCTGGCGCTGCACCGTGGCGACGGCCACATGGATCCGCTGCTGTCGCTGAGCTGGTTGCTGGGGAGCGCCCTGGCCTGCCATGCACTGCGCCACGCCGCGGTGCCGTGGCTGTACCTGGTGATGATGAGCAATTTCTTCGTGGTGACGCGCCATGTCGCGCTGGCCTGCAATGCCACGCTGATCGCGGTGCTGCTGGTGGTGACCCCGAGCACCCTGGGTGCCGAGCACTTCTTTTCGATGATCTCGGTGTCGTTGCTGATCACCGGGCTGGGCTACATGCTCGCGTTGCGGGTGGAAGGCGATCGCGTGCAGCTGGAACAACTGGCGTCGCACGATTCGCTGACCGGGCTGCCGAACCGCCGCATGCTCGAGCGCAGCCTGTCGCAACGGGTGGCCGATCCGCGTCGTGCGACTCGCCGGCATGGGCTGATCGTGCTCGACATCGATCACTTCAAGGAGGTCAACGACCTCTACGGCCATGCCGAGGGCGACCGGGTGCTGGCCGAGCTGGCCGCGCTGCTGCGCGCGCAGGTACGTGCGCCGGACGAGGTGTTCCGGTTCGGCGGCGAGGAGTTCGTGGTGGTGGCACGGCTGCAGTCCGCGACCGAACTGTCCGCCTTCGCCAGGCGCCTGCACGATGCCACCCGCTCTGCGCTACGCGGCCCCAACGGCACCATCGCCGTGTCGCTGGGTGCGGCGATGCTGTGCGACGAGGTGCAGTGGCACGACTGGTTCTCGCGCGCAGACACCGCGCTGTACCAGGCCAAGAACAACGGCCGCGACCGTTATGTGATCGCCGAGGACGTGGCGCAGGACTGAGCGACCAGCACCAGCAGCGATCTGCCGCATGCCCGGCTGGTCTTCGGTCCGGTCGCCATCACCAAGGGCCGCTCTGATGGCGGGAAGCATCCTGTGGGCATCGACTGTGATGCGGGGCGAAGTGGCGTGCGTTCCTATGGCGCAATGCGTCTGGACTGAAATCCCTCCCACAATGCACCCGCAGGGCTCGCCGCAAGCCATTGCGGGAGTCGCCTGCCATGCAGCCGCGCCGGGCTTCAGCGGGAACGCCCGGCGCGGCTGACGCCGCTCCTGCAGACAAACCTGGGACGCGGCCGGATGGCGGCGAGAGCACATGACGAGCGGTGCCGACCAAGCGCCGCGGTGCGAACGGTCGGCCCGCACCGCGGCAGCTGCAGCGCCCTGCTCAGGGCGCCTGCACCGCGGACGCCGCCACCGCGGTGGTCGCGACGTCCCTACTGCCGGCCTCCGTGCCCGCGTCCTGCCCCCAACCACCAAGCGCCTTGTACACCCGCACCACGCCGATGTTCACCGCCGCTTCGGCGTCGGCCAGGGCGGCCTCGGCGGTCAGTTGCGTGCGCTGCGCATCGAGCAGGGTCAGGAAATCCTCCGAGCCTTCGCGGTAGCGGATCTGCGCCAACGCCTCGGCACGCTGCGCCGCCTGCGTCTGTTCGGCCACGATCGCCAGCCGCGCCTGTTCGTGGGCATAGGCGGTCAAGGCGTTCTCGGTGTCCTCCAGTGCGCCGAGCACGGCTTTCTCGTAGTCGGCCGCGGCGCCGTCGGCCTGCGCTTCGCTCGCGCGCAGGCGTGCCCGCACACTGCCCAGGTCGAACGCCGCCCACTGGATCGACGGGGTCAGCGACCAGGCCTTGCTGCGGCCGTGCAGCAAGGCGCCGGCGTCGCCGGACAGGAAGCCGACGAAGCCGGACAGGCTGATCCGCGGGAACAGGTCGGCGGTGGCCACGCCGACCCGCGCGGTCGCCGCCGCCAGACGGCGTTCGGCGATGCGCACGTCCGGACGCCGGCGCAGCAACTGCGTGGTATCGCCCAGCGGCAAGGCCCGCGCATAGGCCGGGGTCGGCTGCGGCGCCAGCAGTGCGTCGAGCGCGCCCGGCGGCTTGCCCAGCAGCACCGCCAGCCGGTGCCGCGCCTGTGCGGCATCGACTTCCAGCAGCGGGATGTCGGCCTCGATCGCCTTCAGCCGCGCGCGGCTGCTCTGCACATCCAGTTCGCTGCCGGCGCCCAGTCGCCAACGGGTCTCGGTCAGCCGCTGGGTGTCGCGCAGGTTGTCCAGCGTGGTCCGCGCCAGCGCGATGCGCTTCTGCGTGCCGCGCAGGGCGAAGTAGTTGCGCGCGACCTCCGCGGCCACGGTGACCTGGGCGTCGGCCAGGCCGGCCTGTTCGGCTTCCAGGTTCGCACGCGCCGCTTCGCTGGCGCGGCGCTGGCGCCCGAACAGGTCCAGCTCCCAGGCGGCATCGAAGCCCAGCCGGTAGCTTTCGGTGAGCACGCGCGCGCCGCCGGCGTCCGCGTCCGGGGCCTTGCCGCGGGTGTAGTCGCCGCCGGCGGTGACATGCGGCGCCTGGTCCAGACGCTGCTCGGCGAAGACCGCGCGCGCCTCGTGCACGCGTGCCAGGGCGAGGCGCAGGTCCAGGTTGGCGACCAGGCCGTCGTGCACCAGCTGTTCCAGCACCGGGTCGTCGAACTGCGCCCACCAGGACGCGACCGGCGAGTCGGTCGCGAACACCGGCGACGCGGCGCCTTGCAGGGTCACCGGCGGCTGCGCCGGTGCGCGGTAGTCGGGACCGACGCTGGCGCAGGCGCTGAGCAGCGCCAGCGTCAGTGCGCCGAAGACGGGACGGATCACCATGGCAGCACCTGTCCGACATGGGTGTAGCTGCCGGTCGGACCGTCGGCGTCGAGCAGCGCCATCATCACGCTGCTGCGCGCGCCGTCGGCTACTTCCAGCTCGCCCTCACCCGCGTTCATGTCGGTCTTCACGTAGCCGGGGTGGATGGTGTTGACCTTGATCGGGGTCTCGCGCAGTTCGTAGGCCAGCTGGATGGTCCAGGCATTCACCGCGCTCTTGGACACGTTGTAGGCCGGCACCTTGAAGTCGTAGATCGGCGACCCGGGCTGGCTATGCAGGGCGAGCGAACCGAGCACGCTGGAAACGTTGACGATGCGCGCGGCCGGCGCCTCGCGCAGCAGCGGCAGGAACCCCTGGGTGACCGCGATCAGGCCGAACAGGTTGGTGTCGAAGGTCTCGCGCCAGGTCTCCAGGCTCTGCTGCGACACGCTCAGGCGCGGGTCGTCGCGCAGGATGCCGGCGTTGTTGACCAGGATGTCCAGCCGCCCATGGCGTGCGCGCACCGTCTCCACTGCGGCGGCGATGCTGGCGGCGTCGGTGACGTCCAGGGTCAACGGCTCCACCGGCAGGCCCTCGCCCTGCAGTTCCAGGGCCGCGGCGCTGGCGCGGGTGGCGTCGCGCCCGGCCAGCAGGGTGTGCACGCCGGCTTCGGCCAGCTGCCGCACGGTGTGCAGGCCGATGCCGCGGGTGGCGCCGGTGACCAGGGCGATCTTGTGTGCTGCGTTCATTGCGAAACTCCTGAGAAGGATGGGAAAAGGATCAGCCGTGCGCCGGCGCGTCGGCGTGGGCCGGCGCATGCGAGACCAGCGGCCGCCCGGCCAGCTTGCGCAGGGCGACATAGAACACGGGGGTGAGGAACAGACCGAACAGGGTCACGCCCAGCATGCCGGCGAACACGGTGATGCCGGTGGCAGAGCGCACTTCCGCGCCCGCGCCATGCGAGAACACCAGCGGCACCGTGCCGGCGATGAAGGCGATGGAGGTCATCACGATCGGGCGCAGGCGCAGGCGGCAGGCCTGCAGCGCCGATTCGACGATGCCCTTGCCCTGCAGTTCCAGTTCGCGGGCGAACTCGACGATCAGGATCGCGTTCTTGCACGCCAGGCCCATCAGCACCACCAGACCCACCTGCACGAACACGTTGTTGTCGCCGCCGCTCAGCCACACCCCGAACAGCGCCGACAGCAGGGTCATCGGCACGATCAGGATCACCGCCAGCGGCAGCGTCCAGCTCTCGTACAGCGCGGCCAGCACCAGGAACGCCAGCAGCACCGCCAGCGGGAACACCACCAGCGCCGCATTGCCCTGGGTGGCCTGCTGGTAGCTCAGGTCGGTCCACTCGATCTCCATGCCGTTGGGCAGCACCTGCTTGGCGATCTGGGTGATCTTGGCCATCGCCTCGGCCGAGGACAGCGAGCGCGCATCCGCTTCGCCGGCCAGGTCGGCGGCCGGATAGCCGTTGTAGCGCAGCACCGGGTCCGGGCCGTAGGTCTGCTTGATCGTCACCATCGAGCCGATCGGCACCATTTCGCCGTTGGCGTTGCGGGTGCGCAGCCGGGCGATGTCCTCCACGCTCTCGCGGAACGGCGCATCGGCCTGGGCGATCACCTGCCAGGTGCGGCCGAACTGGTTGAAGTCGTTGACGTAGGTCGAGCCCAGGTAGGTCTGCAAGGTGTCGAACAGATCGGTCAGGGCCACGCCCTGGGCCTTGGCCTTGACCCGGTCGACCTCGGCGTCGAGCTGCGGCACGTTGGCCTGATACGTGCCGATCGGGAAGCTCATGCCCGGAGTCTGCGCCACCGCGCCCTGCATGGTGCTGACCGCGTTCTGCAGCGCGCCGTAGCCGAGGTTGGCGCGGTCCTCGATGAACAGCTGGTAGCCGTTGCCATTGCCCAGGCCGAGGATCGGCGGCGGCATGAAGGCGAACGACATGCCCTCGCCCAACTGCGAGATGCGCTGGTTGATCTCGGCATTGATCTCCAGCGCGCTGCGGTGGCGCTCGGCGAACGGCTTCAGCGGCAGGAACACCACGCCGGTGTTGGGCGTGTTGGTGAACTGCAGCGCGTTGAGGCCCGGGAACGAGATCGCATGCGCCACGCCATCGGTCTGCATGGCGATGGTGGCGACCTTGCGCAGCATCGCGTCGGTGCGCTCGATCGAGGCGCCTTCCGGCAGCTTGACGCCGGCGATCAGGTACATCTTGTCCTGGGTCGGGATGAAGCCGCCCGGCACCGCCTTGAACATCAGCCCGGTGACCAGCAGCAGCGCCACGTACACCGCGAACACCGCGCCGCGGCGGCCGAGGATGCGCGACACCGCACCCTGGTAGCGGTCGGAACTGCGGTGGAAGAAGCGGTTGAACGGACGGAACAGCCAGCCGCCGAACAGCCGCTCCATGCCGCGCGACAGGCGGTCCTTGGGCGCGTCGTGGCCTTGCAGCAGGCGCGCGGCCAGCGCCGGCGACAGGGTCAGCGAGTTGATCGCCGAGATCACCGTGGAGATGGCGATGGTCACCGCGAACTGCTTGTAGAACTGCCCGGTGACCCCGGACAGGAACGCCATCGGCACGAACACCGCGCACAGCACCAGCGCGATCGCGATGATCGGGCCGGACACCTCGCGCATCGCCTGGTGGGCGGCCGCCAGTGGGGTCAGCCCCTCCTCGATGTTGCGCTCCACGTTCTCCACCACCACGATCGCATCGTCGACCACGATGCCGATCGCCAGCACCAGCCCGAACAGGGTCAGCGTGTTGATCGAGAAGCCCAGCAGGTACAGCGCGGCGAAGGTGCCGACCACCGACACCGGCACCGCGATCAGCGGAATGATCGAGGCGCGCCAGGTCTGCAGGAACAGGATCACCACCAGCACCACCAGCAGCACCGCCTCCAGCAGGGTGTGGACCACCGCGCTGATCGAGTCGCGCACGAAGATGGTGGTGTCGTACACCGCTTCGTACTTCACGTCGTCCGGGAACTGCTTGGTCAGTTCGTCCATCTTGGCGATGACCTGGTCGCGGATCTGCAGCGCATTGGCGCCCGGCGCCTGGAAGATGCCGATGCCGACCGCGTTCTTGCCGTCCAGCTGCGCGCGCAGGGTGTAGTCGCCGGCGCCCAGCTGCAGGCGGGCGACGTCGGACAGGCGCACGGTCTGGCCGTCGGCGCCGACCTTGAGCACGATGTCGCCGAACTCCTGTTCCGTACGCAGGCGGCCCTGCGCGTTGATCAGGGTCAGGAACTTGCTCTCCGGCATCGGCTCGGCGCCGAGCTGGCCGGCGGAGACCTGCACGTTCTGCTCGCGCATGGCCGCGACCACATCGCTGGCGGTGAGCCCGCGCGCGGCCACCCGCTCCGGATCCAGCCACGCGCGCATCGCGTAGTCGCCGCCGCCGAACACCTGCGCATCGCCCACGCCCTGGATCCGCGCCAGTGCGTCCTTGACGTGCAGGCGCGCGTAGTTGCGCAGATACAGGGTGTCGTACTTGCCCTTGGGCGAGGTCAGGTGCACCACCATCAGGAAGGTCGGCGACTGCTTCTGCGTGGTCACGCCCTGCCGGCGCACGTCCTCGGGCAGGCGCGCCTGCGCCTGCGCCACGCGGTTCTGCACCTTGACCGCGGCATCGTCCGGATCGGTGCCCGGGCGGAAGGTCACGGTCATCTGCAGCACGCCGTCGGAGCCGGCGACCGACTTGATGTACATCATGTTCTCCACGCCGTTGATCGCTTCCTCCAGCGGCGTGGCGACGGTCTCGGCGATGACCTTGGGATTGGCGCCCGGATACACCGTGCGCACCACCACCGAAGGCGGCACCACGTCCGGGTATTCGCCGATGGGCAGCAGCGGGATGGCGATCAGGCCCGCGGCGAAGATGACGATCGACAGCACGGCGGCGAAGATCGGCCGGTCGATGAAGAATCTGGAAAAGTCCATGGGTGGTGGTCCTGGAAACGGATGAAACGGGGGGCCGGGCGCGGACGCAGGCATGCCGGTGGCGACGCCGGGCCATCGCGGGCCCGGCGGGCGCGGCCGGCAGGTCATGACCCGGCCGGTGCTGCGTCGGCGCCCGCGACTCAGTCGAGAGCGACGGCCTGACGCGGTGCGGCAGGAGACGCGATCTGCGCGATCGGCTTGGCCTGCACCGGCATGCCGGGCATGAACACCTTCTGCACGCCGTCGACGATGACCTTGTCGCCGGCGGACAGGCCGCTGCGCACGATGCGCAGGCCGTCGGCGCTGCGGCCGAGCTGCACGTCGCGCCGCTGCGCCTTGCCGTCCTTGTCGACCACGTAGACGTACTTGCGGTCCTGGTCGGTGAGCACCGCGCGGTCGTCGATCAGCACCGCGTCCAAGCGGCCGCTGCCGAGCAGCCGCACCCGCGCGAACAGGCCGGGGGTGAAGCGGCGATCGGCGTTGTCCAGCAACGCGCGCACGTGGATGGTGCCGGTGCTGCGCACCAACTGGTTGTCGAGGAAGTCGACCTTGCCGGCATGCGGATAGCCGTCCTCGCCGACCAGGCCGACCTGCACCGGCAGGCTGCCGTCGCGCTCGCTCGGGCGCTGGCCGTCGCGCGCCATCTGCGCATAGCGCAGGAAGGTGCCTTCGTCGGCATCGAAGTACACGTGCACCTTGTCCAGCGACACCAGCGTGGTCAGCACGCTGGCGCTGTCGCCGGCGCTGACCAGGTTGCCGGCGGTGACCATCGCGCGGCCGGCGCGGCCGGCGATCGGCGCGCGCACCTGGGTCCATTCCAGGTTCAGGCGTGCGCTGTCCACCGCC
This sequence comes from Xanthomonas sp. LMG 12460, assembly GCF_009192895.1. Classification (NCBI taxonomy): domain Bacteria; kingdom Pseudomonadati; phylum Pseudomonadota; class Gammaproteobacteria; order Lysobacterales; family Lysobacteraceae; genus Xanthomonas; species Xanthomonas sp. LMG 12460. The sequence continues at coordinate 44,712 of NZ_NKUH01000009.1, forward strand.
GCCTGCGCGGCCAGCACGTCGGCCTGTGCCTGCTCGGCCGCGGCGCGCCGCTGTTCCCAGCTCTCGGTGGAGATGGCCTGCTGTTCGGACAGGGTCTTGGCGCGCGCGGCCTCGCTGGCGCTGAGCTTGGCCTGGGTGCGTGCGCGCGCCAGATCGGCCTCGGCGCGGGCCAGGTCGGCGCGGTAGCTGCGCGCGTCGATGGTGAACAGCACATCGCCCTTCTTCACCTCCTGCCCTTCGACGTAGTTGACCTTGTCGATGTAGCCGGACACGCGCGGGCGCAGGTCGACGTGCTCGACCGCCTCGACGCGGCCGCTGAACTCGTCCCACTGACTGATCTGCTTCTGCAGCGCGGGCGCCACGCCAACGCTCGGCGGCGGCGGCGCGCCCTGTTCGTTGGCCTTGCCGCCGCAGGCGGCGAGCGTGGCGACCAGCAGCGCCACCGCCAGCGGGCGCAGGGCGCCCGGCAGCAGGCGCGACGGCATCGGAATCGGATTCATGGAGAGACCTCGTGGGTGGAGAAGGAAAACGGCAAGGGGGTGAGCAAGGCGCTGCGCGGCTGGGCGAAGTGGCGGCGGTCGATCTCGACCAGCGCACGGTCCGGCCGCTGCGGTTCGGCCAGCAGGTGGACCACGGCGCGGCCGACGCCGAGGGTGGTGAACCACTCCGGGCAGTCGCCGATGGCGTCGTCGCTGCGGCACACCGGCGCGGACAGCGACAGCAGATGCACGTGCACGCCCAGCGGCTTGGCTTCCTCGTGCAGCACCTGGGCGAGCATGCGGATCGCCGCCGCCGCCACCGAACTGTCGCCATGCCCGGACCAGGCGCGCAGCGCGCAGGGACTGCCCAACAGCACGTAGCGGGCGCCGCGCTCGTGCTGCGCCAGCAGCGGCAGCAGATGCCGGGCGGCAGCCAGGTGCGGCAGCAGATCCGCATCCAGGCGCCGGCGCAGCGCCCCCAGCGGTCGCTCCAGCAGGCGCCCGGGGCGCAGCGGGCTGCCCAGGGCGGCGACCACCGCGGCCAGCGGCCGCGGCCGCTGCGCGATCTCGGCGACCAGGGCCGCGGCGGCCGCGTCGGTGCCGACCGAGCCGCACAGCACGTCCAGCGCGGGTTCGTCGCGGTGGCGATCGCGCAGCGCGGCCAGGCGGGCGCGATCGCGCGCCACTGCCAGCACCGGGCTGCCCGCCTCCAGCAACGCCTGGACCACGCCCTGCCCGAGCGTGCCGCTGCCCCCGAGGACCAGGACTTCGGGGGCCAACATCCCGCTCACGGGACTTTTCCTCCCGTGGACGGGACAATCGCGATTCGCCCCAGCCGGTCGGTGCCGGACGCGCCCAGGCGCAGGCTGCTGCCGCCCTGCCGCCGCGGCGGCGGCGTGAACTCGCGAAACGCTTTCGGGTAAAGGGATTGCGCCGTCGCCACCGGCGCGGGACGGCGCCGCAGCTGGCGATCGGGGCAGGCGAAAAACTGGAACAGCGTGCGCATCGACATGGGTAAAGCTCGTCGGTGATGGCGAATGCGGACAAATTAGGCGCCAAAGCCGCACTTGATTAGTCCGAATTAAGGGGAATAATCGTCCCGCTATCGGTCCAATCGCCTCCACCTCAAGGAACCGCCATGAGCCACGATCTCAACGACACCCTGATCTTCGTCAAGGTGGTCGAGCAAGGCAGCTTCATCGCCGCGGCCAACGCCCTCGGCCTGCCCAAGACCACCGTCAGCCGCAAGGTGCAGGACCTGGAAGCGCGGCTGGGCGCGCGCCTGCTGCACCGGACCACGCGCCGGCTCGGGCTGACCGAGGCCGGCGCGGTCTACCACGAGCATTGCCAGCGCATCGCCCGCGAACTGGAGGAAGCCGAGAGCGCGGTGGGCCAGCTGCAGGCCGGCCCGCGCGGCTGGCTGCGCTTCAGCGTGCCCTATTCGGCCGGCATCTCGTGGGTGGCGCCGATCCTGGGCGAATTCCACCGCCAGCACCCGGAAGTGCGCCTGGAGATGATCATGACCAGCGACAAGGTCGACCCGATCGCCGAAGGCGTGGACGTGGCCCTGCACATGGGCACGCTGCCGGATTCGACCATGGTCGCGCGCAAGCTCGCCACCTTCCGCACCCAGGTCTTCGCCAGCCCGTATTACATCGAGCGCCATGGCGAACCGCTGCATCCGGACGATCTGCAGCACCACCGCACGCTGGCGCTGAGCAACGGCCGCGGCGGCGGCAACCGGCTGTGCTGGCCGCTGCGCAACGGCAAGCAGAGCGGCGAATTCCTGGTCCAGCCGATCCTGCTGGCCAACGATTCGGCGGCGCTGATCGGCGGCCTGGTCTGCGGCGAAGGCCTGGTGCTGGCCAGCGACGCGACGATCAAGCCGCTGATCGAGGCCGGCAAGGCGCGGCGCGTGCTCGGCGGCTGGGTCGGGCCGGACCTGGACTTCAACGCGGTGTTCCCGGGCGGGCGCATGCTCTCGCCGAAGGTGCGCGCCTTCGTCGACTTCCTGGTCGACAAGCTCAACTTCGACGTCAGCTACATGATGGCGCAGTGCCCGGCCAAGCTGGCCACACAGCAGGCCGAGGACGGCGCGGAGTTCACCCTCTGCAGCGGTGTGGCGATGAACACGCAGTCTCTGGCCAGCCTGCCGCGCGTGGCCGCCGCACCGGTGCCAGCCGACGCGGCGCTGGAGACGGAAGCCGAGGACGAAGAGGACGCGGCACTGGTCTGAGCCGCGCCGCGCACAACGCGTCGCAGCAGCAGCGCAGAAACGCGAACGGGCCGCAGTGCGGCCCGTTCGTCGTTGCGATCGGCGGATCGGTCAGCCGGCCGAGGCGCGCAGCGGCACCACGCGGATCTCCACGCGGCGGTTCTGCGCGCGACCGGCCTCGGTGCTGTTGTCGGCGATCGGGTACTTCTTGCCCGCGCCCAGGGTCTGGATGCGCTCGGGCTGCACGCCCTGCGCGGTCAGGTAGGCGGCCACCGAGGACGCGCGCTGTTCGGACAGACGCTGGTTGACCGCATCGCTGCCGATGCTGTCGGTGTGGCCGACGACCTCGATCATGGTCTGGTTGTATTCGCCCAGGGTCTGGGCCACGCCGTTGAGCGCCGAATAGAACTGCGGCTTGAGCGTGGACTGGTTGAAGTCGAAGGTGATGCCGTCGGGCAGGTTGAGGGTGATGTTGTCGCCGTCGCGGCGCACGTCGATACCGGTGTTGGCGGTGCGCTCGCGCAGCGCGCGTTCCTGCCGATCCTGGTAGTTGCCGATCGCCGCGCCGCTGAGCGCGCCGATGCCGGCGCCGATCATTGCGTGCTGGCGGCGCTCGGTGGCGCTGCTGCCGCTGAGCAGGCCGGCGGCGACGCCGACCGCGGTGCCGATCAGCGCGCCGCGGCCGGTGCGGTTCTGCTGCTCGGTGGGATTGCCGTACTGGTCGCGCTGCACGTAGGAGCCGCCGGTGGCGCAGGCGGACAGCACCAGCGCACTGGCCAGGGCCACGGACACGCCGCGAAGGGTGGTCGTTTTCATCATGTTCTCTCCGAACCTGGTTTGACGTGGCCGCAGCATAAACAGGGCCACGCGAGGCGCGGATGAACGCAGCCCGGCGCGCGATGCGCCCGGTTCAGGAAGACGGCAGCAGGTCTTCGGCGTCGGCCGCGCGCAGCGGCTGCTCCCAATCGCCCATCAGCGCCAGGTACAGCAGCTTTTCGAATTCGGCGCCGACCCGGCGCATCACCGCGTCCGGGTCGGGAATCAGCCGCGCATCGCCGATCAGGCCGAAGTGCACGCGGTGGTTGTAGCTCATGATCGACACGCCGACGCCGATCGAGCCGGTCTGCGGCACCCAGAACATCATCTCGCGCACGCGGCTGCCGGCCAGGTACAGCGGCTGCTGCGGCCCCGGCACGTTGGTCGCCACGGTGGTGGCCTTGCGGCTGAACAGGTCCAGCGCCGCCGACTGCAGCGCCGCCGGCGCCATGCCCACCGCCGCCAGCAGGCCGAACACCACCATCGCCTGGCGCGACTGCTTGAGCTGCTGCATCGACTCGGCCACGCACTGCAGGCGCCGCACCGGATTGGCCTCGCCCACCGGCAGGTCCAGGAACACCAGGCCGAAGTGGTTGCCGAGCTTGCGCGCGTGCTCCAGCGGGCGCAGGTTGACCGGCACGGTGGCGCGCAGGGTCACCCCGTCCAGGCGTTCGCCGCGTTCGAGCATGTAGTCGCGCAGGGCGCCGGCCATGGTCGCCATCAGCACGTCGTTGACCGTGCAGTCGCAGGCGCGGCCCACCGCCTTGACCTCGTCCAGGTCCAGCGGCTCGGCCCAGGCCACGCGCTTGCTGACGCCGAGGCGGCCGCGCAGCAGCGTCGGCGGATCGTCGGCCAGCAGCAGCGCATTGACCAGTTCGCGGCCGATCAGCCCGCCTTCGCGCGCCAGCATCTGCGGCAGGTTCGGGTCCTGCGCCATCGCCCGGCCCTTGTCGAGCATGCGCCCGCCGAGCTTGAGGTAGCGGTCCACCGCGCCGACCCGGCGCACCACCTCCTTGCCGTCGTCCTTGAGCCAGGCGCGCCCGAGCTGCGCCGACGGCTCCGGGGTGCGCTGGGTATCGGTCAGCGACAGCAGCACCTGCACCAGCGCGATGCCGTCGGCATAGCTGTGGTGGATGCGCGCCACCAGCGCCGAGCCGCCTTCGTAGCGCTCGATCAGGTGGAACTGCCACAGCGGCTTGGTCTTGTCCAAGGGCGTGGAGGCCATCTGCCCGGCGAAGCGCTCCAGCGCCTTCTTCTGCCCGCGCCCGGGCAAGGCCGAAAGACGCACGTGCCAGTCCAGATCGAAATCGTCGTCGCGCTGCCAGTAGGCGCCGGTGGCGGTCTCCACCGGCTTCTGCAGGAACCGCGGGAAGGCCAGGAAGCGCTTGCGCACCAGTTGCTTGAGCGCAGGCAGGGTCAGCGGCTCGTCGAACATCAGCACGCCGGTGATCATCATCGGATTGGTCGGCCGGTCCATCCGCAACCAGGCGGTGTCCACGCGCGACATCGGTTCGCGCTGCGGCTTGCGGCGAGCTGAGCTGGTGGCCATGCGGGCTCCTGTCCGAGCCCGGAGTGAATCATGGCCCCGCGAAGGGCGTCAATCGCGCCTGCGGCCGTGCTGCGCCACGCAACACCGCGCAGTGCTCAGCCGGCGGCGGTCTCGCGATAGGCGGCCAGCGCCGCATCGCGGCCGGCGGCCAGGTCCACGATCGGCTGCCGCGGATACTGCGGGGCGGCGTGCGCCAGTCGCTGCGGTGCCTGCCAGGGCGCGAAGCGGTCGGCCACCGGCAGCGCCGCCAGTTCCGGCACCCAACGCGCGATGTACTCGCCCTTCGGATCGAACTTTTGCGCCTGGGTCACCGGATTGAACACGCGGAAATACGGTGCGGCGTCGGCGCCGGTGCCGGCCACCCACTGCCAGCCCAGGGTGTTGTTGGCCAGGTCGGCATCGACCAGGGTGTCCCAGAACCAGCGCGCGCCTTCGGACCAATGCACGCGCAGGTGCTTGCACAGGTAGCTGGCGACGATCATGCGCACGCGGTTGTGCATCCAGCCGGTGTGCCACAGCTCGCGCAGGCCGGCATCGACGATCGGCACGCCGGTGCGGCCGCGCTGCCAGGCGTGCAATGTCGCCGCATCGGGCTTGGCCCAGCGAAAGCGCTCGAAGCGCGGGTTGAGGTTGCGCTCGGGCGTGTCCGGGAAATGGTGCAGCAGGTGGTGGGCGAAATCGCGCCAGCCCAGTTGGCGGATGTAGCCGTCGATCGCCGCGGCGGTGGCGGCGCGGCGCTGCCGTTCCAGCGTCGCGACGATGCGCCATGGCGCGATCTCGCCGAAATGCAGGTGCGGCGACAGCCGCGAGGTGCCGACCTGGTCGGGGCGGTCGCGGCCATCGAGATAGTCGCGCAGCGCGCCATCGACGAACACGTCCAGCGCCTCGTGTGCGCCCGCCTCGCCCGGCTGCCAGACCTCCCAGAAGCCGCGATCCCAGTCCAGCGCCGGCGCCAGGCCGAGTCGTTCCAGCGGCAGGCTGTCCAGATCCTTGGGCGGCGCTGGCAGCGTCTTCGGCGCGGCCTGCAACGCGGGCACCTGCCAATGGCTCAAGGCGCTGCGCCAGAACGGGGTGAACACCTTGTACGGGCCGCCCTGCTGCGTCGCCAGTTGCCAGGGTTCGAACAGCAGCGCGCTGTTGTAGCTGTGCACCTCCAGGCCCTGCTCGCGCAGTTCGCGCTTGAGCCGCACATCGCGCGGCTGCGTGGCCGGCTCGTAGCGGCGGTTCCAGTACACCGCCACTGCGCCGCAGTCGGCGATCACCTGGCGCAAGGCGGTCTCGGCCGGGCCCTGGCGCAGGATCAGGCGCGAACCGCGCGCGCGCAGTTGCGCGTCCAATGCCGCCAGCGAGCGCTGCAGCCAGCTGCGCGAAGCCGCGCCGGCGGCCCATGGGCCCTCGTCTTCCGGGCTGTGCAGGTACACCGGCACCGGCGTATGCCTGGCATCCAGAGCGGCCTGCAAGGCAGGTTGATCGTGCAGGCGCAGGTCGCGCCGGAACCAGACGATGGCGTAGCTCATGCGAGGGGACGCAGCGAAGGACGCGCCATGATACGGATCGGGTGCAGCGGCCAGGTGAGCATGCGGCGCGAGTCGCACATGCTTCGACACCACCGATCCTGGCGCAGCAAGTGTCGCGCTGGCCGGATTTCGTAGACATCGCCGCGCGCCGCGCACGCGCGCCTCGTCCGCCCTGCTATAACGCCGTGGCGGGCGCCGTCATGTCGAAACGGCGCCGCGACCGCTGCTGATGGATGACGTTCCGGGGAAGGACGTCATCCGTGCTTTCGCTGCACCGCGCACGACATGGCCACGGCCGTCTCGCGCGCACGGGGGACATCCGCCATCGCCTCTGCGATCTCACGGTCATCACGGCCGGCGAGCGCGGTTGCGTGCGCCCCGAACCGCCCGCGCCCGGACCTGCATCGACAGGGCCGCGACGCGCTGCGGGCAGCCAACGGCGCAGCACGGCCACGCCCATCGCCGACATCCGCAATGATTTCAGGAGAGCAAGACCCATGGACAAGCGCATCGCAAAAGCCGCCCTCACCCTCGCACTGAGTCTCGCCGCGCCGCTGGCGATGGCCTGCACCGCCGAACCCATCCAGCTACAGAACGAGGTCAGCCTCGACAACGGTATCGAGTGCGGCGGCGGCGGTGGTGGCGGCGGCAGCACGCCGGTCTACACGCTGCAGGGGGTGATCCAGAACCAGGGCTACGAGTCCGACGGACGTCCGGCCGGCGGCAAGCGCCTGAAGATCCGCGCGTACTCGCGCTTCGCCAACGCCAACAACGACCGCGTCGATGCCAACTACATCAACGTGCGCTGCAACGCCTACGACCAGATCGGCAACGGCTACACCACCGACTACGACGAGGAAGGCAACGGCGCGCTGGTCGACGTGCACTTCAAGTCGAACTTCGTCTACGGCATCTATCGCAAGATCACCGTGGTCTGCACCCACCACGCCGAGTACGGCGCCAATACCTACGACGCCACCAGCAACGCCGAGATCGAGATTCCCTACTGATCGCTGCGTCGCGCCCTCACGCCGGCGCCCGGAACGTACCGGGCGCCGCACTCGCAAGATGATGTGCGCGTAGCGCGCAGGCTTACTCGAACGCGCCCACCGAGTCGTGGGCGAGATTGTCGAAGCGGGTGTATTCGCCGAAGAACTTGAGCTTGCACGACCCGGTCGGGCCGCCGCGGTGCTTGCCGATGATGATTTCGGCCAGGCCCTTGTCCGGCGAATTTTCCTTGTTGTAGTAGTCGTCGCGGTAGATGAACACGATCATGTCCGCGTCCTGCTCGATCGCGCCGGATTCGCGCAGGTCGGCCATCACCGGGCGCTTGTCGGTCCGCGTTTCCAGCGAGCGGTTGAGCTGCGACAGCGCGATCACCGGCACCCCCAGCTCCTTGGCCAGGCCCTTGAGCGAGCGCGAGATCTCCGAGATCTCGGTGGCGCGGTTCTCGCTGTTGCCGGGCACCGACATCAGCTGCAGGTAGTCGATCACGATCAGGCCCAGGTCGTGCTCGCGCTTGAGCCGGCGCGCCTTGGAGCGCAGCACTTCCGGCGACACGCCCGGCGTGTCGTCGATGAAGATCTTGGTCTCCTTGAGCATCTTGATCGCGCCGGTGACCCGCGCCCAGTCCTCGTCCTCGAGCTGGCCGGTGCGCAGGCGCTGCGCGTTGATGCGGCCGTTGGAGGAGATCAGGCGCATCGCCAGCTGCGAGGCGGACATTTCCATCGAGAACACCGCCACCGCCTTCTTCGACTTGATCGCCGCGTATTCGGCGATGTTCAGCGCGAAGGTGGTCTTGCCCATCGCCGGACGCGCGGCGAGGATGATCAGGTCGGTCGGCTGCAGGCCGGCGGTCATCGCGTCGAAGTCGTTGTAGCCGGTCGGCAGGCCGGTGATGTTGCCGCCGTTCTCGAAGCGGTTGCGCAGTTCCTCGAACGCGTCCTTCAACGCGCCGGGCATCGCCACGAAGTCGCTGCGCCCGCGCGCACCGGCCTCGGCGATCTGGAACACCGCCTTTTCCGCCGACGCCAGCAGTTCCGAACTCTCGCGCCCTTCCGGCTGGAAGCCGTCGTTGACGATGGTGGTACCGACCTCGATCAACTGCCGCAGCACCGCCTTGTCGCGGACGATCTCGGCGTAGGCGACGATGTTGGCGGCCGAGGGCGTGGTGCTGGCCAGTTCGATCAGGTAGGCGCCGTCGCCGACCATCTCCAGCTTGCCTTGCGATTCGAACCACTCGCCCAGGGTCACCGCGTCGAACGGGCGCCCCTTTTCGGCCAGCTCGCGGATCGCGCGGTAGATCAACTGGTGATCGCGCCGGTAGAAGTCGTTCTCGGTGAGCTGGTCGTTGACCCGGTCGTAGGCGTCCGGTGCCAGCATCAGGCCGCCGAGCACGGCCTGTTCGGCCTCGATCGAGTGCGGCGGCACGCGCAACTGGTCGAGACGCGGCTCGCTGCGTTCGCTGCGCTCGCTTTTGCGATCGCCGCGGTAGCCGGGACGGGCGGACATAGGCTGGGTCTTCTCTGTGGGGCGCGGGCGCCGGGCGCGGCCTCACCGCGGCCCGGGCGCCGATTTTAGTCGCCGCGCGCGGCCGGGGCTAGGGCGACGCTCAACACAGGGCGCCTGCCTGAGCGGGGGCACCTGCGTCGCCACGCCTCGCCAGAGGCTGGGGACAAGTCTGGGGACAAGCGGTTGAGAACCTCACCGAGACCGCGTCGCACAAGGCCCGCCCTGCCCCATCCGCGCACCACGGCACGCGCCGCGGTGGCGCTTCAGGCCTGCAGTTCGTCGATCCAGGCGATGAACTTGTCGACGAAGCCGGCGAGGAACTTGCGCGTGCGCTCGTCGTCGATCGCGCCGTCCTCGGCGATCAGGCCCTCCTTGAACTGCAGAAAGATCTCCGGCTGCCCCAACACCGGCATGTCCAGGTAGGCCAGCACGTTGCGCAGGTGCTGCTGCGCCATGGCGGTGCCGATCGCCCCCGGCGAGGTCCCGCACACCGCCGCCGGCTTGCCGGCGAAGGCGCTCTCGCCGTACGGCCGCGAGCCCAGGTCGATGGCGTTCTTGAGCACGCCGGGAATGGAACGGTTGTATTCGGGGGTGACGAACAGCACCGCGTCGGCGCCGCTGACCTGCGTCTTCAGGCGCCGGCCCTGCGCCGGATAGTCGTGGTCGTGATCCTGGTTGTACAGCGGCAGGTCGCCGATCTCGACGTACTCGAAACGGGCGCGGTCGCCCGCAAGTCGCTCCAGCGCGTGCGCCAGGCGCCGGTTGAACGATTCCTTGCGCAGGCTGCCGACGAACACGGCGATGCGGTACTGGCTCATGGCGTTACTCCTGACCGAATGGACCTGCAGGCTAGCCGCCGGCGCGCGGCAGTCAGGTGAACGCCGTTGACGTCCCGGTCTGCGCCAGGCGTGCCTGCACGTCCTCCGGCAACGGCGGCAGCGCCACGAAACCCGGCGTCGCGCGCACCCGCTGCAGCCAGTCGCACAGTGCCGGATACTGGGTCAGCGCGATGCCGGCATCTCCGGCGCAATGCGTATAGGCGAACAACGCGATATCGGCGATGCCGTAGGCCGGCCCGGTGAACCAGGCCTGCGCCTGCATATGCTGCTCCATCACCGCCAGCGCCCGCAGCGCGCCCTCGCGCAGGCGTGGGAGTTCGGCGCGCCGCGGCGAGTCGGGCGGCGTCCAGCCGCAGACGAAGCGCGCCACCGCCACATAGGGTTCGTGGCTGTACTGCTCGAAGAACAGCCAGCTCAGCGCCTGCGCGCGCTGCCAGGGATCGGCGGGCAGATACCCGGTGCCCTCGGCCAGCCAGCACAGGATGGCGTTGGATTCGGCCAGCACGCGCCCGTCCTCGCGTTCCAGCAGCGGCACCTTGCCGTTGGGATTCTTGGCCAGGAACGCCGGGGTGCGGGTCTGGCCGTTGGCGCTGTCGACCTCGACCCAGCGGTAGCCGCAGCCAAGCTGGTCCAGCAACAGCCGCACCTTGTAGCAGTTGCCGGACAGCGCCATGCCGTACACGGTCAGGGGAAAACGTTCGGATGCCATGCGCTGCTCCTGTGTCGAATGCTGCCGTCGTCGTGGCTCAGCCCCGCGCCTGCCACTGCGCGCGCGACTGCCCCCACACTTCCACCTCGAATGCCTGCAGCGGCTCGGGCAGGCGATCCTGGCGCTGGTAGCGCGACCCGAGCTTGGCCGCCACCGCCTTGGAGTTGGCGTTGTCGGGCACGATGGTGTGGATCACCTCGGCCCAGCCCAATTGCGCGAACGCCCAATCGATCGACGCCGTGGCCGCCTCCGGCGCATAGCCCTGGCCCCAGAACGCGCGGGCGATGCCCCAGCCGACCTCCGGACCCGGCCAGCCGTGCGGCTGCCAGGGACCGACCCGGCCGATCCACTGCCCGCTGCGCTTCTCGATCACCGAGAACATCGCAAAGCCCTGCAGCTGCCAGCTGCCGACCAGCGAGGTCAGGCTGCGCCAGACCACCGATGGCGCCTGCACGCCGCCAAGGTGATGCATGGTCTCGGCGTCGGCGGAAAAGGCGCAGAACGCCGCGAAATCCTCTGCAGTGGGCGGGCGCAGCACCAGGCGCTCGGTTTCCACGCGCACATCGAAGACGCTCATCGTCGGTTCTCCTGTGAACAGGCACGCAGCCGGCCGCGGGCCTTGGATTCAAAACGCATTGATGCCGGTCAGTTCGCGGCCGACCACCAGTTGGTGCACGGTCTCGGTGCCCTCGTAGGTGATCACCGATTCCAGGTTCAGCGCATGCCGGATCGCACCGTAGTCGGTGGTGATGCCGGCGCCGCCGAGCAGGTCGCGGCATTCGCGGGCGATGTCCAGGGCCATGCGCACGTTGTTCCACTTGGCCAGCGACACCTGCGCCGGCTGCAGCGTGCCGGCGTCCTTGAGCCGGCCCAGTTGCAGCGCCAGCAACTGCGCGCTGGCGATGCGCCGTGCCATGTCGGCCAGCTTGATCTGCGCGCTCTGCGTCGCCGCCAGCGGCCGCCCGAACAGCATGCGCTCGCCGGCATAGGCCAGCGCCTCGCGCAGGCAGGCGATGGCCGCGCCGATCGCGCCCCAGCTGATGCCGTAGCGGGCCTGGGTCAGGCAGCCCAGCGGCCCCTTCAGACCGCGCACGCCGGGCAGGCGCTGGCTGTCGGGCAGGCGCACGTCGTCGAAGAACAGCGCCGAGGTCACCGAGGCGCGCAGGCTCATCTTGTGCGCGATGTCCTGGGTGCCGAAGCCCGGGGTGCCGGCCTCGACCAGGAAACCCTGGATGCCGTCGTCGGTCTGCGCCCACACGATCGCCACGTCGGCGATGCTGCCGTTGGTGATCCACATCTTGCTGCCGCTCAGGCGCCAACCGTCGCCGTCGCGCACCGCATGGGTCTGCATCGCCGCCGGGTCGGAGCCGCCCTGGGACTCGGTCAGGCCGAAGCAGCCGATCGCCGTGCCGGCGGCCATCGCCGGCAGCCAGCGCTGGCGTTGCGCGTCGCTGCCATAGGCATGGATCGGGTACATGCACAGCGAGGACTGCACACTGACAAAACTGCGCAGGCCGCTGTCGCCGCGCTCCAGTTCCTGACAGATCAGGCCGTAGCAGACCGCGTTGAGGCCGCCACCGCCCTGCCCGGCCGGCAGGCTGGCGCCGAGCAGCCCCAGTTGCGCAAGTTCCGGCACCAGTTCGCGCGGGAACCGCGCCTGGTCGAAGGCGTCGCCGATCACCGGCAACACCTTGGCATCGACGAAGCGCGCCACCGCCTGCTGGATCGCGCGCTCCTCCTCGCTGAGCAGCGCGGCTACGTTGAACAGGTCGTCGCAAGGCAGGGGCATGGCGGCATCCACGGCGAAAACCGCATTGTATCGGTCCCGCCCGCGCCGCCGCCCGCAGATAGACGAAGGCCGGCGCACGCGCCGGCCTTCGGAGGTGCAACCGCGCTGCGACTCAGCGCTGGCTGACGGCGACGTCGCCGGCCGAGGCGGTCTGGGTGACCAGGCGGCCGTCCAGCACCGGCAGGCGGTCGCTGTTCGGGCGGTCGTCCATGCGCACGGTCTTTTCCTGGCCGTCGTAACGGTAGGTCACGTCGTAGCCCTTGACCACGTCCTGCGTGCCCATGGCGATGCGGCTGCCCGGCTTGCTGTCCATGCGCATGGTGCCGGTGGTGCCGTCGTCGTTACGGTAGGTCACGTTGTAGCCGGTGATGGTCGAGGACTGCGCGGTGCTGTTCTCGGTGTGGCACTGGCGCTCGGTGCGGTCGACCACGCGACCGCCGACATGGTTCTGGTCGATGCGGTTGCCGATGAAGCCACCGGCCACCGCGCCGGCCGCGGTCGCGGCCTTGCGGCCGTTGCCATGGCCGATCTGGTTGCCGAGCAGGCCGCCGACCACCGCGCCAACCACGGTGCCGCCGACATTGCCGTCGCGCTCGGGCAGGCGCTCCTGCACCACCACGTCGTTGCACACCTGACGCGGCGTGGTGGTGGTGGAGGTCTGGCGCAGCGGCTCGGTGCCGATCACCTCGGCGTAGCGCTGCTGCTTCTGGGTGATCGGGTCGACCCGGACCACGTCGGCGTACTCGAGCTTGCCGCCGACGCTGTTGTCCATCGCGCTGTCGCCGCGGGTATTGTCCAGGGCCGGGCGCACGTCGCTGCTGGCGACGTCCACCGGTTTGTCACGATTGTTCATGAAGGCCGCGGTGGCGACGCCGCCGACCAGCAAGGCGCCAGCCGCGACCAGAACGGTTGTCGTAGTGCTTTTCATGTGTGCTCTCCTGCGGGCTGACCGCGTTGTCTACGGTGCTGTGATTACCATGCCGAAGCTGAACCGATCCGCTCCCTATTCAGTAACGCGGCGTACACGCGACTGGTAACGCCCCCGGAACGTCGCCATATCAAAGCTGTTAGCGTTTCCACCGCTGCCCCGGAGCACCTGACATGCCCAACCCGATCGTCTATCCGCTGCTGCGCTGGGCGGGCAAATTGCGCTACCCGACGCTGTTCAAGATCACCGCCGGGCTGTTCGTGCTGAGCGTGCTGCTGCCCGATCCGGTGCCCTTCATCGACGAGATCGTGTTCGGCCTGGGCACCCTGCTGCTGGCCAACTGGAAGACCCGCACCCCGGCGCCGGCCACCGAGCCGCTGAACTCGACCGCGCAACGCGTGCGCCGCTGAGCGCCGATGCCGTTGATCGACAGCCACTGCCACCTGGACGCGGAAGAGTTCGATCCGGACCGCGACGCGGTGATCGCGCGCGCGCAGGCGGCGGGCGTGCAGGCGCAGGTGGTGCCGGCGGTGACCACGGCGTCCTGGGCGAAGCTGCGTGCGGTCTGCGCGGCCGCGCCCGGCCTGTATCCGGCGTATGGCCTGCATCCGCTGTTTCTGGCCGAGCACCGGCCCGAGCACCTGGCCTTGCTCGGCGAGTGGATCGAACGCGAGCGTCCCTGCGCGATCGGCGAATGCGGCCTGGACTTCTTCGTCGAAGGCTTGGACGAAGCCGACCAGCAGCGCTACTTCGCCGGCCAGCTGCAACTGGCACGAGAGTTCGACCTGCCGGTGATCGTGCATGCGCGGCGCGCGGTGGACGCGGTGATCCTGGCGATCCGCAAGGTCGGGCGCCTGCGTGGCGTGGTGCACAGTTTCGCCGGCAGCGCCGAGCAGGCGGCACAGTTGCAGTCGCTGGATTTCCTGATCGGCCTGGGCGGGCCGGTCACCTACGCACGGGCGCAGCGCCTGCGCCGGCTCGCCGCCACGGTGCCGTTGCAACAACTGCTGCTGGAAACCGATGCGCCGGACCAGCCCGATGCCGCGATCCGCGGCCAGCGCAACGAACCGGCACGGCTGCGCACGGTGCTGGACACCATCGCCGCGCTGCGCGACGCACCTGCCGCCTCCATCGCCGCGCAGACCACGGCCAACGCGCGGCGGCTGTTCGGCCTGCCCGACGTGCTTCCCGACACAGCCGCGCCGGGCTGACGCAGGACTGTCCCGCAGACACAGCGCGCACCGCTCGCCAGCGTGGTGGCGCCCCGCGCAAGCGCCGCTCGGCACGCAGGCACGCTGGCCAACGCGCAGCTCCGCGCTGCAGCGATCCGCGCGAACGTCGCTTGCCGCGCATCTTTCGTACGAAACTGTGAACTGGGCTACCGGATCACGGTCTTTCGACAGGGTTTCCGCCTGCTGGCTTCTGCTACTGTGCACCGCGCTGAACGGCGAGCGGATCTTTTGTCCGCCAGGCACCGGAGTGTGAACCCGTTCGCTCTCAGCACAAGGCTCGGCGGCCGGCTCGATGGCACGCGTTCTGGCAGATCGGATCATCCTGGCGTGAAACAACCGGCAAGCCGTATCCCCTACCCGCTTCTCCACAGCGCGCGGCGCACGCGTGCGATCGCCTCCTCCGCGGCCGCCCCGGCGCGAGCGGAGCCATCGCGCATGCGAGCGCCACGACGATGAAAAGCGCCGCGAGTTCGGAGAAACACGTCTCCAACGGCGAAAGCTGGGTCTCCCTGAAATTCCGCGACAGCAATCGCAGCCGCAAGATGCGCAGCACCCTGACCCTGGCCGGGGTCTCGTGCACCACGCTCGGCGCCTTGTGGACCGTGTGCTACCTGTACTACGGCCGGCCGGAACTGGCGCTCGCCTTCGTCGGGCTCACGGCGGTCGGCCTGCTCGCGCTGTGCCGCCGCCGCCATTGCGACGAGGCCTCGTTGTCGCTGGTGGCGCATGGCGTGTTCGTGGTGGTGCTGGTGATCTCGTTCATCGATGCGCCGATCGGCACGGTGCCGCGCTCGGTGCACACCTTCTTCCTGCCGCTGGCGGCCGGCGCGCTGTTCGTGTTCGACCGCAGCCGCCGCTACCGCGCGCTGGTGTTCCCGCTGGCGTGCCTGGGCGCCTTCGTCGCGTTCGGTTCGGGCGAACTGGACTGGCTGGCGCCGGCGTCTTCGCCGCCACTGGGGATGCGCCGGCTCGGCGCGATCTCCAACATGGCCTGCGCGGCCGGCCTGCTCGCGGCGATCCTGCACATCTACCGCAACGACGTGAACGCGCGCATTTCGCTGGAGCGGGAACTGGCGCGCGCAGTCGGCAACGGCGAGATCGAGGTGCTGTACCAGCCGCAGGTGAGCGCGAACGGCAGCATGCTCGGCGCCGAGGCGCTGGTGCGCTGGCGCCATCCCAGCGGCAAGCTGCTGACCCCTGACAAATTCATCCCGCTGGCCGAAGAGAGCCAGCTGATCCGGGACGTGGGACTGGAAGTGCTGCGTCAGGCCTGCAGCACGCTGCGGCGCTGGTCGCACGAGCAGGATCTGCGTGCGCTGGTGGTCGCGGTGAACGTCAGCCCGGTGCAGTTGCTCGATCCCAACTTCGTGGCGTCGGTGAAGCAGGTGATCACCAGCGAGGGGGTGGCGCCGGCGTCGCTGGAATTCGAGCTGACCGAATCGGCGCTGTACGTGGATACCGCCGGGGTGCGCGCCAAGATGCACGAACTCAAGGCGTTCGGCATCGGCTGGGCGCTGGACGATTTCGGCACCGGCTTCTCGTCGCTTGCCATGCTCAGGACGCTGCCGGTCACCAAGCTCAAGATCGACCGGCAGTTCGTCAACGACGCCAAGGCCGACGAGTCCTCGCGGCGCCTGCTGGCCAAGATCGTGGAGATCTCGGAGGTGATGGGCATGGTGGCGCTCGCCGAAGGCATCGAGGATGCGCAGCAGTGCGAGATGCTCTCGGCGATGGGTTGCCGGCACTTCCAGGGCTTCCTGTTCGGCCGGCCGCAGCCGGCGCACGACCTGGAACGGCTGGCCTTCCTGCAGGCCGGCACCGAGCGCAACCTGATGAGCGGCGCGGCCACGCGCGCCCCGGACGCGCCGCCGCCGTCCAGCGCGCGCTAGGCGGCCGCCGCCTCGCGCGCCACCACGCGCTTCAACAGCATCTCCAGCGCCTTGCCGACCGCGGCGAAGGCGAACGCACCGGTGATGTGGGTGGCCGCGCCCAGCCCGGCGCCGCAGTCCAGGTTCAAGGCCGCATCCGGCCCCAGCACAGGACGCAGTCCGCAGACGCTGCCATCGGCCTGCGGATAGCGCACGTTCTCCAGCGAGTACACCGCCGGCACGCCGAAATAGCGCTGCGGGTTCTTGGGGAAATTGAATTCGCTGCGCAGCTTCTTGCGGATCAGCGCCAGCATGGCGTCGTGCTCGGTGCGCGACACGTCGCGGATCCGCACCAGGGTCGGATCGGTGCGCCCGCCGGCCGAGCCCACGAGAC